>JAEUQP010000683.1 GCA_016789645.1 Acidobacteriota bacterium
TGACCGACGAATTTGGCGCGTGGACAACGCACGGCGGACGCACCGTTTCCCCAATTGTCGAAGGCAATCTGGTCATCGTCAGCACCGTCACGGACGGATTTGCCGACATCGCTTCGCGTCGTCATCGGTATTACGCGTTCGACAAACTCAATGGCGAAACCGTCTGGGTCAGCACGCCCGGCGGACGGCCTTACGACACGACGTATTCGACACCGGTCGTGACGATGGTGGATGGAACTCGTGTTCTGGTGGCGGGCGGCGGCGATGGTTCGGTCAGCGCCGTAAAAGTCGCCACGGGCGAACCCGTCTGGAACTTCCCCATGTCAAAACGCGGCGTGAATCCCGGCGTGGTCGTCAAAGACGGCATCGCCTATGTCAGTCATCAGGAAGAAAACATTGACTCCAACGAAATGGGGATGCTGGCCGCGATTGATCTGAGCGCCAAAGGTTCGATCACCAAAACGTCCAACGCCGACAAGATCAAATACGCGATTTACAACTACCAGCTTGGCCCGGCTTCGCCCTTGATTGACGGCAACCTGATTTATTTCGTGGACGCCGGAGCCAACTTGTTCGCTTTCAATCGCGCCGATGGCAAAAAAGTCTGGGAACAGAATCTGGGAACGATTCAAAAAGCGTCGCCGATTCTGGCCGATGGAAAGATTTACGTCGGCACGGAAAATGGAACCTTCTACATCCTGAAACCCACGCCGACCGGTTGCCAGGTTTTGGACAAAGACGAACTGGAACCGATCACCCAAGAAAGCTTGAAAACCGAAGCGGGTGACGAAGCCATCGCCGCCAATGAACAGATCATCGGCGGAGCGGCCGTGTCCCGCGGACGCATTTATTTCGTTTCGACCAAACACGTTTACGCCATCGGAAAAAAGAAAACTCCGGCCTTGCCGCCCGTGGTGGAAAAAGCCGATCCGGCTCCGGCAGACGCCAAAGTCGCCCACGTTCAGGTGGTGCCGGTGGATTTGGTGATGAAACCCGGCGAAACGAAAAGTTTCAAGGTTCGCTTGTTCGACGATCACGGACGCTTCATTCGTGAAGAAGCCAACGCTCAATGGGCGACTGAAGGATTGAAGGGCAATCTGGCGAACAACCAATTTACGCCTTCTGCTGACAGCGCGCTGCAAGGCGGCACGCTCAAAGCCACCGTCGCTGGCGTCACAGGCATTTCGCGCGTTCGCGTCATTCCGGCGTTGCCGTACACAGAAGATTTCAGCAAGGTTGCCGTGGATCAAGCGCCGAGTTACTGGCTGAACGCAGGCGGCGTGCCGATCAAATATTCCGTGCGCGAAGTGGACGGAAACAAATTCCTGGTCAAAAAACCCGACAACGGCATTTTCAAACGTACCCGCTCGCCATTCGGCGCGGTTGACACAGCCAATTACACCGTTCAGGCTGATGTGCGCGCCATCGAACGCCGACGCCAAATGGGCGATGTCGGTGTGGTTGCGCAACGTTACGAACTGGTGCTGTTTGGCAACATTCAAAAGGTGGAATTGCGTTCGTGGCAGATCGAACCGAAGCGCAGTTTCAGCAAGCCTTTTGCCTGGAAAGCCGACACCTGGTACACGGTGAAACTGGAAGTGCAGAATCTGCCCGGCGGCAAAACCCGCGCGCGCGGCAAAGTCTGGCCCACGAACGAAGCGGAACCTGCCAATTGGTTGATCGAATGGACCGACCCGATTGGCAATCGAATGGGAAGCGCAGGCATTTTCGCCGACAGCGCCAATGAAGCCTTTTTCGACAACATCAAAGTCACGCCGAACAAATAATAGGTGCTTGTCCCAAGCAGCACTCTAAAACTGAGGGAGTAAGAAATGAAATACAGAAACTCAAAATCACTGATTATCGCTGGCGCACTCGCTCTGGCCCTGGTCGCAGGCTTTGGATGGCAGATGCGCACAGCTTCGGCGTCAGATCCCGGCAATGGCGATTGGCCGATGTGGGGCGGAACGCCGGATCGCAATATGGTTTCGAACATGAAAGGGTTGCCGACAACCTGGAATGTCGAGAAAAAAACCAACGTCAAATGGGTGGCGACCATCGGTTCGCAAAGTTACGGCAACCCGACCGTCGCGGGCGGAAAGGTGTTTGTCGGAACGAACAATGAAGGTTTGCGCGACCCGAAACAACCCAACGACCGCGGCGTGGTCATGGCGTTTGACGAAAAGACGGGCGAATTTCTCTGGCAGATCACACACGAAAAACTCTCCGCCGGACGCGTCAACGACTGGCCGTTTCAGGGCGTGGCGTCTTCGCCGGCAGTTGAAGGCGACCGGATGTATTACGTCTCGAACCGCGCTGAACTGATTTGCGCCGATACCGAAGGCTTTATGGACGGCGAAAACGACGGCCCGGTCAAAGACGAAAAATTCACCGGCAAAAAAGACGGGGACATTGTCTGGCGCTTCGATATGATTGAAGAAGTCGGCGCGCATCCGCACAACCTGGCAAATTCTTCGCCGGTGATTTGGGGCGACCTGATTCTCGTCAGCACCTCCAACGGACAGGACGAAAGCCACGTCAACATTCCTTCGCCCAAAGCGCCCTCGATGATTGCCATCAACAAAAAAGACGGCAAACTGGTTTGGGAAGTGAACAACGTCAGTGACAAGATTCTGCACGGCCAATGGTCTTCGCCCGCAGTGGGCAAAATCGGCGATGTGGTGCAGGTGGTCATCGGCGAAGGCGACGGCTGGGTGCGCGGTTATGAAGTTTTGACCGGAAAATTCCTCTGGTCATTCGACACCAACCCCAAAGAAAGCGTCTGGCCAAAAACCCGCAACGAGATCATTGCCACGCCGATCATTTACGACAACAAGGTCTACATCGCCAACGGCCAGGACCCTGAACATGGCGAAGGCATCGGTCACGCTTACTGCATTGACGCCACCAAACGCGGCGACATCACCAAAACCGGTCAGATTTGGCACTTCGACAAAATTCGCCGTTCGATTTCTACTCCCGCGCTGGCCGACGGGCTGTTGTATTACCCGGACTTCAGCGGGTTCCTGCACTGCATTGACGCCAAAACCGGTCAGGAACTGTGGCAACACGATATGTTCGCCGCTCTTTGGGGATCGCCGCTGGTCGTGGACGGCAAAGTTTATCTGGGCGACGAAGACGGCGACGTGGTTGTTCTGGCTCACGGCAAAGAGAAAAAGGTGATCGGCGAAATGAACATGGGCAGTTCGGTGTATTCCTCGCCGGTTCCGGCCAATGGCGCGCTGATTATCATGAACCGCAACCAAGTCTTTTCGTTGGCGGTTGGCGCGGGCGGCGATGCGGCCAAAGCCAGCAAAGCGGCTCAGTAGCCTTCACAAAGTGGTTGAATCTGGCGGGATAGCATTCTTCAGCGGATGTTATCCCGCTTCTGTTATCGCCTGTGTTTTATTCCACTGAGAAAAGACTGAAGTGAAAATTCCGCCGGACGCGATCATTGCAAACGACAAACTCACGGCCTACTTACTGGTGCCGAAAGCGCGCAACGATAAGTCCAAATTTCTGGCGCAAGCGGGATTTACGCAACAGAACCCGGAAGCTTTGCTTGAAGCAATTCGGTTGTTAGCGACCGGAGAGGAAGCTGTGCAAAATAGAGCCGATGATTACGGAACGTTCTATTAAGTCGAAGGAATGCTGAAAGGAGTCAATGGGGTTGAATTGGCTGTCGCGACAATCTGGATGGAACAAAACGACGGCCAGTTCAAATTCATCACTCTCGTTCCGCGAAAGGAGTTGCAATGAAACCTGAGTTATACCAAGAAGTCGCATTAACTCGTGATTTGCCAGGCAGCCAACTGAAGGCGGGCGACATCGCCACACTGGTGGATTTTGCGCCCCCTTCTGCCAACGGAGAAGAAGGGTGCGTGTTGGAAGTGTTCAACGCCCTGGGCGAATCCATCGCCGTCGTATCTGCTCCGTTATCAGCGATAGAACGGCTTCGAGCAGATGAAATCCTGACTGTTCGCTCCTTAGCGTCAGTCGCCTGAAAGTCTTTCCCAGAAAAGGAAACAATGACGCGCGTACGCCTGATCCATTGGAAAGCGGAAGAAGCTGCCGAACGAATCGCCAAGCTAAAAGCCGCTGGATACGAAGTTGAGTACAGCGAGCTGGATGGCGATGGTTTCAAGGCGCTGAAGAACAACCCTCCGGCAGCGTTCGTGATTGACCTGTCGCGGATGTTTTCGCACGGCAAGGAAATCGGCACCGGTTTGCGCAGCGCCAAATCCACGCGCGCCGTTCCACTGGTCTTTGTCGAAGGCGAACCGGAAAAGGTCGAACGGCTGAAAGCCATACTGCCGGACGCGACCTACACCACGTGGAGCAAAATCCGCAGCGCACTGAAAACTGCCATCGCCAAACCTCCGGCGAATCCCGTCAAGCCGGAATCAAATCTGGCCGGATATTCCGGCACGCCGCTGCCCAAAAAGCTGGGCATCAAGGAAAACATGGCCGTCGCGCTGGTCAACGCGCCGAAAGATTTTGAAGCCACGCTCGGCGAATTGCCCGCTGGCGTCACGCTCAAGAAAAAAGCCACTGGCAAAGAATCGCTCATCATTTGGTTTTTGCGCATGCGCATCGAACTGGAAGATCGCATCCGGGAAATGCGCGAACTGACGGGCGAAGGCGGCATCTGGCTAGTATGGCCGAAACAGGCAGCCAGAAAAGAGGGGGGAATGAAAACCGATTTGACGCAAACCATCGTGCGCGAAACCGGCTTGGCCAATGGCCTTGTGGATTACAAAGTCTGCGCGGTGGATGCCACGTGGTCGGGGCTGAAATTCGCCCTTCGGAAAGTAAAGTGATTACCATGACTGCATTTTTAACTTACTGCTCGGCGGAAAAAGAAACCTATGAACATCCGCTGCCCGCTATCAACCGATACCGCAGCGACCGAATCCGACGAATTTATTCGGCGGCAGAAAGCGCCGGAACAGGTTTTTTCATTTTGTCGGGCGAATACGGCTTGTTGAAACCGAACGAGCCGATTCCTTATTACGATCATCTACTGGTTGGCGACGAAGTCGAAACGCACAGTTTCAAAGTCGCCGACCAAATCAAACAACACGGCATTACGCAAATCATCTTTTTCACCTTGCCCGTCGCGGCAGACGAAACGTTGGCGGCATATCACGCTTGCCTGCGACTCGCCTGCCAAACGGCGGCGATCAATCTGAGCTTTGTCGAAATTGATTTCGCTTAGCGCAATGATTGACCGAGAACTAAACACGATGGAGTCTTTCGATTTTCACCTGCGCACGCGCGTGGTCTTTGGTGTGGGAATGTTCGACCGATTGGGAGAGATCGCGCGCGAGCTTGGGTTCAACCGTTCGCTGCTGGTGGCCGATGCCGGAATGGTGGATTGCGGTTACGTCGCCGAAGCGACAATGCTGCTCAACAACGCCGGGGTCGAGGTTTTCCATTTTGGCGACTTCGGCGAAAACCCCGATACCGTAATGGTTGAAGCGGGAAGAAGATTTGCGGCGGCGCTCAACCCGGATTCAATCATCGCGCTCGGCGGCGGCAGTTCGATGGATTGTGCCAAAGGCATTGGCTTTGTGCTGGCCGGTGGCGGTTCGATGCAAGAGTACTGGGGACACGACAAGTTGTCTTCCAAACCCGATGCCAAGCCGATGTTGCCGATGCTCTGCGTGCCGACCACCGCCGGAACCGGCAGCGACGGACAGAGTTACGCGCTGATTTCCGACGCCGAAACGCACGTCAAAATGGCATGCGGAGACAAACAGGCCGCGTTCAAAATCGCGCTGCTCGATCCGCGATTGACCGTGACAATGCCCGCCGAACTGACGGCAATTTCCGGCTACGACGCGATTTCGCACGCCGTTGAATCGTTTGTCACCAAAAAGCGAAATCCGGTTTCCGACCTGTTCGCGCGCGAAGCCTGGCGATTGCTGGCGACGAATTACGAAACGGTTTTGGCCGATCCCACCAACCTGGAGGCTCGCGGAGCCATGTTGCTCGGCGCGTTTTATGCCGGAACGGCAATTGAAAACTCGATGCTTGGTGCGGCACACGGTTGCGCCAATCCGCTGACGAAAAACTTCGGCACGACGCACGGCCTCGCCATCGGACTGATGCTGCCGCACGTCGTTCGCTGGAATAAAGACATCGTCGGAGCGCGATACAAAGAACTGGCGGCAATTGCCGGGCTG
>JAEUQP010000687.1 GCA_016789645.1 Acidobacteriota bacterium
CGGCTGGGGCAGTTGCTGGCCGCGCATCCGCGCACCAACGCTCCGCAAGTCCATGCGTTGCTGGCGTTGCTGATGCTGCAAGCGGCGCGGTTGCCTGCGCGCACCAAAGCCGGTGGCGCGTTGGCGCTGTTGGCCGAACAGAATCGTTCGTTATGGGATCGCCGGTTGATTGCGGCGGGGATGCGGCATCTGGGGCAAGCGGCATCGGGCGATGTGCTGACGCGGTATCACGTGCAAGCCGAAATCGCCGCCCTGCATGTTGCAGCGGCCAGCGATGCCGAAACCAATTGGCAGGCGATTGCCGCGTTGTACGAAGAGCTTTATCAACTCGATGCTTCGCCGATTGTGTTGCTCAATCGCGCAGTCGCCGTGGCGCGTTGGCAAGGCGCAAAAGCGGGCATTCGGTTGCTGGCGGAAATCGAACATCATCCTTCACTGCGAACTTATCATTTGTTGCCCGCTGTGCTGGCTGATTTATGGCGGCAGGCGGGGGATCATCGTCAGGCAGCAACCTATTACCAAACCGCGCTCGCCTTACCCTGCACAGAACCCGAGCGGCAATTTTTGCAGCAGCAACTCCGCCAATTGGAAGCAACCGACATTCCCCGCTAAATCAGAGCAGATGCCTTTGAAACAGGATTGGCAGGATTTTTTCACGATGAGCAGGATCAAGGCCGCACAGAAATCAATGCAAGGAAAGATTTCTTGCTAATCCTGCCGTAAATCCTGGCCATCCTGTCAAAAATAAACGCCTTCAGGTTGCTTACTCTGATCAAGAAAGAGCCAGGGCAGTCTCTCAAGAATCCTGCCAATTAAAAAAATTCATTCAAGCTCGTCAATTTCTTTGGTATAAACAGGCGCTGCCTCGACACGAGGTTTCCTTCAAGGTTCTTTTGTGGGGATTGGTGTGCCTTTTCACCAAACTGCCGCAAGCTGATCAATCAACGTGTTGCGGCGGCGTCATGGTGTCGAAACCTGCTACGGCTGGATAAATCCCCGTAGCTTCCTCCCCGTTTGACCCGCGTTTCGCCCTGCCCCCGTAGAAATTCCAACACATCATTGCCGATTTGTTCTATGACTGGCGAAGTTGTTCGCTGATGTGTGTTTTTTCAATCCCTGCTGGCTCCTCATCAACTTGAACTTGACGCCGACACGGATTGCTGGTTGATTTGCCATTTGACCTCTCATTTCGGCTGACCTGAAGCGGTGCCATCTATGCAAAATCATGATCTGGCAGCAGACTGCCCTGAACCGGAAAACGACGCGCCCTTTTTGTTGATCGAACCCGCCAAAGGCTGGGTGTCGTTGAAACTCGGCGAATTGTGGCTGTATCGCGAACTGCTGTATTTTCTGACCTGGCGCGACATCAAGGTGCGGTACAAACAAACCGCGCTGGGCGCGGCCTGGGCAATCATTCAGCCGTTTTTTACGATGGTTGTGTTCAGCGTCTTTTTCGGGCGTCTGGCCGGGATTTCTTCCGGCGATATTCCGTATCCGATTTTTTCCTTTGCGGCCTTGGTTCCCTGGACGTTTTTCGCCAACGGATTAAGCCAATCGTCCAGCAGCTTGGTCGGCAATTCCAACCTCATCACCAAAATTTACTTTCCGCGATTGGTGATTCCCATTTCGACGGTGTTGGCCGGCGTGATTGATTTCGCGCTGTCGTTCGGCGTGCTGCTGTTGATGATGCTGTATTACGGCATCGTGCCGACCGTGAATGTGATCTGGCTGCCGTTCTTTTTGCTGTTGGCGCTGGTGACGGCGCTTGGCGTAGGGTTGTGGTTGTCGGCGTTGAATGTGCAATACCGCGATGTGCGGTATGTGGTTCCGTTCGTCACGCAGTTCTGGATGCTGGCGACGCCGATTGCCTATCCCAGCACGCTGCTCAGCGAACCGTGGCGAACGATTTACGGCATCAATCCGATGGTCGGCGTGATCGAAGGCTTTCGCTGGGCGCTGCTCGGATCGCAAACCAAACCCGGTCTGATGATTCTGGTTTCGACGGCGGTTTCGTTGCTGCTGCTGATTGGCGGAGCATTTTATTTCAAGCGAATGGAAAAGAAATTCGCGGACATAGTTTGAGTTCGTGTTGTGCAGGCAACTGTCATACAAAACGAAACTTTTCTCGACAGGATGATCAGGATTTTCGGCAGGATTTACAGAATCTTCCACACTGAAACTGATTGGCAACTTTTGAATCCTGTTCATCCCGGAAAAAATCGTGTCAATCCTGTTTCAGAGTTTTCTGTCCTGAGTTAGCTGCTTGTTACTGCAACTGAGATGAGCAAACGAGTCATTTTTTGCGAAGGCCTGGGCAAACAATTTCGCATCGGCAAGCGCGAAATTAACAAGACGTTGCGCGACGTGCTGACCGACGCGTTGGCGGCTCCGGTGCGCGCGCTCAAAACCCGGTTTTCGGCCAACGGATTTCCCGGCGTGCCCACCGAAACCATCTGGGCGCTGAAAGACGTTTCGTTCGACATTCAGCATGGCGAAGTCGTCGGCATCATCGGCCACAACGGCGCAGGCAAAAGCACGTTGCTGAAAATCCTGTCGCGCATTTCCGAACCGACCGAAGGCCGCATCGGCATTCACGGGCGCGTAGGCAGTTTGTTGGAAGTCGGCACGGGCTTTCATCCCGAACTGACCGGACGCGAAAACATCTTTTTGAACGGCGCGATTTTGGGGATGCGCCGAACGGAAATCATTCGCAAATTTGACGAGATCGTGGAATTTGCCGGAGTCGGAAAATTCCTGGACACGCCCGTCAAATTTTATTCCAGCGGCATGTACATGCGATTGGCGTTTGCCGTCGCCGCGCATCTGGAACCCGAAATCCTGATCGTGGACGAAGTCTTGTCGGTCGGCGACGCGCAATTCCAGAAAAAATGTTTGGGCAAAATGGGCGAAGTCGCGCAGAGCGGCCGTACGGTGATTTTCGTCAGTCACAACATGGCCGCCGTCGAACGGCTCTGTTCCAAAGTCCTCGTGCTGGAAAACGGGCGACTGATCGGCAACGGCCAACCGCGCGCCATGATTTCCAATTACCTGCGCGAAGGCAGCGGCGAAATTTACGTCGCGCGAAGTCGCACCGGCCATCCGCAAGTTCTGTCGGCGAAGATTTGCGATGTGAACGGCCATCCATTGGACGAACCGGTTTGCACCGAACCGTTTCTGGTTCGATTGCATTTCGTGTTGCCCGAAGACGCGCCGGG
>JAEUQP010000703.1 GCA_016789645.1 Acidobacteriota bacterium
ATTTCGACTCTGGCTTCGCGGTCATTGTTTTTCCCCGCGCGAGCCAAACTGACGACCACGCGGTCGCCGTCAAACGCGCCGTTCAAATCTTCGGCGGCGACGCGAATGCGACCGCGCGCGCGTTCGTGAGCATCGTCGGGAATAAAGTTGATCGTCTTGCGTCGCCGTTGGCGAATCGTTCCCACCATCGCGCGATTGGAATCAGCCCAGCGAAATTCCTGTCCGCGTTGGCGCAACAATCCACACCCTTGCAACTGGTTCAGCAACAGAGAAACGGATTTCTGTTCGGCGCGGCTGAATTCAAACAGTTCGGCCAGTTCGACAATCGTCAGGCCATCGGGTTCGCGGCGAATCGCGGCCAGCAATTCATCGTGGTCAACGGTTGCGGCGGTTTGGTTGATTTGTTTTTTTCGGCTCATCGGCGAAAGCATACGCAATGCCCGACAAGAAAGAAATTGCCATTTGTGAGCGTCCAAACAGCGAAATTTGTGATGAAACTGTAAACACTGCTTGCCGGTGTGAAGAAACTGTAAATGTCGCTTGTCGGAATCATTGTGCGCTGGTTTGATTGAAGTGACACAACCGGCCAACAGCAGTTGGCCGCCATGCTGAAAAGCTGAAAACTCGTCACTCAACCGGAGGTGTTTATGAAGCTGATTCTTGTGCTGCTGATGTTTTCGTTGTCGTGTGCTGCCTCAGCGCAAGCGCCAACCGTCGCCGACCAAAACGCGCCATCGAAAATTACCATCACGTCGAAAGACGAACCGGGAGAACGACTGACCGTCACCGGCGTGGTGTATGGCGCGGACGGTAAAACGCCGCTGGCTGGCGCTTCGGTTTACGTTTATCACACGGACAACAACGGGCGATATACGCCTGGAGCCAGAGACGACAATCGCAATCCGCGTTTGCGCGGATACCTGCGAACTGACGCGCAGGGCCGTTACGAATACACAACCATCAAACCTGCGCCGTATCCCGGCGAGAACGGACCTCCGGCCCACATTCATTATCACGTCAACGCGCCGGGGCATCAGGAGCGTGTGTTCGAAATCGTCTTTGAAGGTGACAAACGCATTTCCGCTGACATTCGCGCTCGCGCCGCTCAGGAAAACAGCATGTTTTCAATCCGTCCGTTGACAGGCAGTGCCGCCAGCGGCTGGCGCTGCGCACAGGATGTCAAACTGCGCAAATAAGCACTCGAAAGAACTCGAAAAGAAAAATTTCGATTGGCCTGAATTCTCCATTCGTGTTTTAGAAAATCATGTCATCAGCAATTCTCGTTTTGAATGTACCGTAGGTTGTCCAACCTGGGGGAGCGTAGCCAGAGATGGCTTTCGGGACACCCCAATCGCACTAAAGTCAGACTCCGCAGGTTGGACAACCTACGGTACGGCTTCCGGTTATCCTCTCAATTGGCCAAACCGAGAATTGCTGTCATGTCATAAACAAAGACCGACTTCGTCTGAAAACAAAAGACTTAGCCTGCCCCAGGTCTTTTTCATGACGTTTGGTCTGTTTATGATTCAGCGAGATAATTGGCAGCCAACTTTCACCCCGGTCTCTGAATCTGAAGCACCGATCATTCAACATTTCCAAAGTCCCTGGGTTTTGTTTCAAGTTTCAATCGTTTTGCTGGAGAGAGGTTTCAATGAGCAGTTTTGGAATATCACGGCAATTCGTCGCCACGCTGTTCGCTCAAATCATTTTGGCAACAGTCTTTTTATCCTTCCTTAGCACTGAATCCAGAGCGCAAATTTCGATTTCAGGGCGAACCCAAACGCCGGAAGCCGCTGTGCAAAAGCCTGCGGGCACGCTGGCTGAGCGCATCGCCCGTGGCGAAGCTCCGTTAAGTCTGCGCGATGTCACGATGAAAGACCGGGCAAGGATTTATCAGCTTCCGAATCTGACAGAACGCGAACTGCGCCAGTCTGACGCCAAAGGCCGGTTGCGCGTTGGCGCGGTTCGCGGGTTTGATAAACCAGTCGAAATAACTTCGGCTTCGTCCAGCTTCAAGCTAGCCGAAGGAACGATCTTGCTGGCGCGGATCAAAGCCCAAGGCGCGTTGAAACTGCGTTTGCAGTTGGCCAATCTGCAATTACCTGCTGGCGCGCGTTTGTTCGTTTACTCAGCCAAAAAACCGGATGAATTTTACGGGCCGCTTTCGGCTGAAACCGCCGATGAACATGGAGCCTTCTGGACTCCGCCGGTGGAAGGCGACACGGCAGTGATTGAATACTTCATTCCGGCGGCAACCACGGCGGGTATGAATCAGCCATTTCAGGTGCTGGCTGTCAGCCACATCTTCCGCGACGCCCGCGCGCAAATGAAGGAAAGTTTTGGCGCGCAGACCGGTCCCGGAGCCTGCAACAACGAAGTGCCCGCAGATTGGAATAGTGCGGCACGGTCGGTCGGCATGCTGCAATTCACCAACCCCAAAGGCGAATTTCTATGTTCGGCAGTGTTGTTGAACAACATTGCCGAAACCGGCGAATCGCACGTATTGACGGCCAATCACTGTTTGAGCACCCAGGCCGAGGCACATACGGTCAGGGCTTACTGGCTTTACGACACTGGCGACCAACCTCCGCCCGTGTTTTCTTATTCGGGTGGCACGTTGCTGGTCAGCAGCCCGGTCAATGACTTTACGTTTTTGAGAATTGGCGCGCGCGTTCCGGCTGGCGTCAGATTTTCAGGCTGGACGACCGAAGCTGTTGCGCCCGGCACGCCCGTCACCAGCATTCATCATCCGCAAGGTTCACGCTGGCGTTATTCGTCCGGCAGCGCCGTTGTTGGCAATTGTCCGGCTGGCTTTCCCGCTTCGCTGTGCGACAACTATATCAAGGTAAGATGGAATTCCGGCATTACCGAAGCTGGCTCTTCGGGTGGGCCGTTGTGGGTGGGGCCACCGTCCGATCCCAAACTCATCGGCACGCTAACCGGCGGCGATTCGTCCTGCGCCAACCCAACAGGTGTGGATATTTTCGGCAGATTCGATCTGGCGTTTCCGGCCATCGAGCGTTATCTGACCGGCGCGGGCTGTTTGTACGAATTGTCTTCGCACCAGGAACTGGTTGGCGCGAATGGTGAAACCAGAACGCTGTCGGTCAAATTGCGTGAAGGCGCGGCCTGCGCGTGGACAGCGAAAAGCAATTCACCATGGATCAGTATTACGGCGGGCAATCAGGGCGCGGGCGATGGCAACGTCACGTTTATCGTTACGGCCAACACTGGCGCCTTGCCGCGTTATGGTTGGATAGACGTCGCAGGACATCCGGTACTGATTCAGCAGGTGGGCAACGGCGCGGGGTGCCGAACCGAACAGATTCAAAGAGGCTTTTATTACGAACGCAGTCTGTCGCCAACAGATTGCCGCTCGGCGCTGTCGCCGCACACGTTTGCGGATCGTTACACTTTCGACGCGCTCGCAGGCCAGCAAGTGGCGATTTCCGTCCTGAATACTGACGTGGACACATTGGTGATTCTGTACGGCCCGGATGGTTCGGTGGTGGCGTTTGACGATGACGGGATGCGCACGTTTGGCTGGTCCAGAATCCCG
>JAEUQP010000784.1 GCA_016789645.1 Acidobacteriota bacterium
CGCCAGTGAATCGGAGTTGATTGCGGCCATCGAATTTGCCGAACAGCGCGACTTGCCGGTGTTCATTCTTGGCGGAGGCAGCAACGTGCTTGTCAGCGACGAAGGCTTTTCGGGGTTGGTCATTCGTGTGGCGATCAAAGGCATTGAGTGGCGCGAGCAGGTGACGGCTGGCGCGGGCGAAGACTGGGACGGTTTTGTTCGGCAATGCGTAGAACGAAATTTGGCGGGGGTGGAATGTTTGAGCGGCATTCCCGGTTTGGTCGGCGGCACTCCGGTGCAAAACGTAGGCGCTTATGGTCAGGAAGTCAGCGAGACCATCACGCAAGTTCGCGTCTTTGATCGGCAAACAAAACAGATCATCGAACTCAGCAACGCCGAATGCGGATTTCGTTATCGCACCAGCATTTTCAATTCGACCGAGCGCAATCGCTACGTTGTGCTGGCGGTCAGCTTTGCGCTGAAAGCCAACGGCGAACCGGCGTTGCGGTATCCCGATGTGAAAAATTTTTTCGCTGGTCGAAGCGCCGAACCTACGCTGGCCGAAGTCCGCCAAGCCATCATCGAAATCCGTTCGCGCAAAGGCATGGTCATCGTGCCGGATGATCCCCATTGCCGCAGCGCCGGATCGTTTTTCAAAAATCCCGTCATTTCCGCCGAAGCCTTTGCCAAGTTGGAAGCCGCCGCAGGCGAACGTCCGCCGAGCTTTCCCGCTGGTGATGGCTACGTCAAAGTTCCCGCCGCCTGGTTGATCGAACGCGCCGGATTCGCGCGCGGTTACGCCAAAGGCGGCGCTGGGATTTCTTCCAAGCATACCTTGGCCATTATCAATCGCGGAAATGCGACTGCTCAGGAAGTTCTGGATTTGGTCGCTGAAATTCAGGCAAGTGTGTTGGCTGAGTTTGGCGTTGCGCTATTGCCTGAGCCAGTTTTTGTCGGGTTCAACCCTTAACCCGCTCGATGTTTGCGCCGACTGCGCGCAGCTTTTCTTCGATTTTCTCGTAGCCGCGATCAATGTGGTAAACGCGGTCAATCCAGGTTTCTCCCGCCGCCGCCAAGCCAGCTAAAACCAACGACGCCGACGCGCGTAAATCCGAGGCGATCAATTGCGCTCCGGTCAGCGGAGTCGGGCCATGAACGTACGCCGAATGGCCGTGAACGCGAATGCGCGCGCCCAGCCGTTGCAATTCGCTGGCGTGCATAAAACGGTTTTCGAAAATCATTTCGGTGACAACGGCGTCGCCTTCGGCCTGAGTCATCAAGGCCATGTACTGCGCCTGCATGTCAGTCGGGAAGCCGGGATGCACTGCCGTGGTCACATCTTTGGCAATGAGTTTGCCTCTGGTGGAAACGCGCAACGTTGTATCGTTGGCTTGTTCGATCTGGACGCCGACCGAGCGCAACTTATCCAGCACGGCCATCAAATGCGTCGGATCGCAGTTGGTGATTTCCAGTTCTCCGCCGGTAATAGCTGCGGCGACGATGAACGTGCCGGTTTCAATGCGGTCGGGAATGATCGTGTGATCGGCTCCGCCCAGCGCATCCACTCCGGTGATGGTCAGCGTAGGCGAATTGATGCCTTCGATCTTCGCGCCCATTTTGATCAGCAGTTCGGCCAGGTCTGTGACTTCAGGCTCGCAAGCGGCGTTGAAAATTCGCGTCGTGCCTTTGGCCAGAACGGCGGCCATCAAGAGGTTTTCGGTTCCGGTGACAGTGACGGTTTCAAAGGCGATGTCGGCGCCTTTCAGCCGATCCGCAGTCGCCACCACCACGCCACTGTGCATTTCAACTTTTGCGCCGAGCTTTTCCAGCGCCATCAAATGCAGATCAATCGGGCGCGAGCCAATGGCGCATCCTCCGGGCAAACTGACGCGCGCCTGGCCAAACCTTGCCACGAGCGGCCCCAGCGCCAGCACCGAAGCGCGCATGGTTTTCACCAGTTCATACGGAGCTTCGAAGTGTTCGACGGTTCCGGCGTTGATGCGATGTGTGCGCAGTTCGGGGACGAGAGCGGTCGCTCCCAAATCTTCCAGCAAACGCCGCATCGTAATCAGGTCGCGAACATACGGCACGTTCCGCAGCGTCACGGTGTCCGCCGTCAACAAGGTTGCCGCCAGACATGGCAGAGCAGAGTTTTTCGCTCCGCTGATGGTGACCGTACCACGAATAGTTTTTCCACCGATGATTTTGAATTTATCCATAGGAACCCGCGATGGTACGGAACCCCGAGCGATAGCGATGGGGTCTGTCTTGTGAATACAGATCGCTACCACTCTCAGTTCCGCACCGAGTCTTGGAGAAGGGTTATTTGAGCGAGAGCGAGCGCACGGCTTCAACCAGATCGGAAATCTCGAACGGTTTTTCGATGAAGGCATCGGCGGCGTCCTGGATCAACCGGGATTTTTCGCTGTTGTGCTGGCCGCTGACCGCCAGAACCTTGATCCCGGACAGTTGAGGATGCGATTTGATTTGTCGTGTCGCTTCCACGCCATCCATCACGGGCATGTCCAAATCCATGACGATGATGTCCGGCTGTTCGGTTTGCGCAACCGAAATTGCCTCCAGTCCATTGGACGCCTGGCTGACGGTGTAATCGTCCTCCAACGCATAAACCAGCATGCGACGCACGCCTTCCAGATCGTCTACGATCAGGACTTTAGTCACTGGGCACCTCAAGTTTTCTGAAGAGTTCGTCACGAGATTATTCGACACATCTTCGCAGCTTGTCATTGCTTGCATTGCTTCGCGGAGGATTGAGTTTGATCGAATCAGATTGTCTGCGCATCGAAAAACCGTTTGCGCCGGAAACCGACTGGTGTGGGCTGACCAGGGTCTTAGTAGCTTAGCCGCGTTGCTTCCGGGGCAACTGATGCAAATCCGCGTTTCTGCTTTGTGTGTTTTATTCGCGGCAGGGCTGCCGCACTCTGGTACAACGAACCGGATTATAGTCATAGCCGGGAAATTCTGTACAGGGGCTGAAGAAGGACGGGGCGATGGAGGGACAGAGAGATGGGGCGATGTGACGGTTACACCTCATACTCGGCCAGGTCTTCGGCGGCAAAAGAATCGGGAAAGACGGTTCGCGCTTCTTCCACCAGCGGGCGCACGTCGGTGTAACGCGAGCTGAAATGCGTCAGCAACAATCGTTTGGCATGAGCTTCGGCAGCGATTTCCGCTGCTTGAATGGCAGTCGAATGGCCAAAATGATGCGCTTCTTCGATGTGGTCGTCGGTGTACGTGCCTTCGTGTATCAACCAGTCGGCGTTTTCCGCCAAACGAATGGCATTTGGGCAAGGCCGCGTGTCCAGGCAATAACTGACAATCTTACCCGGACGCGGTTCACCCAACACTTCGGTCGGCTGAATCACGCGACCATCAGCCAACGTCACCGGTTTGCCGGATTGCAATTGCGAATAGAGCGGCCCGGCGGGAATCCCCAGTTCGCGTGCCCGTTCCAGATTGAAGCGTCCGGGCTTGGCTTTTTCTTCCAAGCGAAAGCCCAACGCAAAGATGCGATGATCCAGCGGGCGCGTGACCACCGTGAAGCGCGGCGATTCATACACCAGTTTTTCGGCTTTGTTGGCAAACGAACGTTCGGTGAATTCGATCAGGTTGAGCGGGTAATTGACGAAACAGATTTTCAGCCGAGCCGTCAGGTCGAGAAATTCGCCCACGCCAGCGGGCGAAACCAGCGTCAACTC
>JAEUQP010000797.1 GCA_016789645.1 Acidobacteriota bacterium
GTCGCCAGCAAATAAACCGTGGCGAACAGCACCAGAGTTTTCATCTTGGGCAGACTGATTTCCGGTTCCAGCGAAAAGACCGAAGACAACATGGTCAGCGCGATAAAGCAGGCGAGCGGTGTGTCCATTGGCGTTCGCGCGAAATGGAATTTCCGCAGCGCCAGATCACGCAACAACCAGGCAATCAAGGCCAGCCCCAAACTGATTTGGGACGCCGCAATGGAATGGGGAATCGAAAGTGCGAAAAGAATCAGGAAGAAAGAAAGCGTCCGATTGGCTAAACGGGAAAACAGGGTTCCGGATTCAACGGCTGATAGACAGTCGAGTAATGTGCGGGGGCTGGTGATGAGGCGGGGAATCATTGAAACTTGAACGGTACTGGCAATTGGCAACCAGCCGCTCCATTTGCGACCAGCGCCGTGGCAGGATCATGCCACGGCGCTGCCCAGGGTTTTCCGCGATGAATTGTTAGTTTGAGTGCTCAGCATTTTCCAGCAACTGCCGCTTTTCTTCGTACAATTTGCGCAGTTGCTGTTGTTGAGCTTGGTCGTTCGGATTCGCGCGAAGCTCCGTTCGGCATTTTTCCAGCGACTCTTCAATCTGACTCAGCCGTTTTTCAAACTCGCTGCGGGATTGCGTGTTCCAGCTTGCTTTGAGTTTGTTGACCTCAGCCAATCGCCGATTGAGTTCGGCCCGAATCTGATCTTCATCAGGTAGCAGAGCCGATTGAACACTGGTCAGGCTCAACCGCGTCGGATCGCCGTTTGGCGTGCGACCCGAAAGTCCATAAATGCCCGTGACGACCAACGCGACTGCCAGAGCGCCTGCTCCGGCCATTTGCGGCAGCGTGACCGTAAATTGACGAGCTTTGAACCGTTCCCACCAGGTTTCTTTCGGGAATTCTTCGCGCGTTTTGCGTTCGGAGGCGGGCAGTTCCGCTTCGAGCGTGTTGGCGATCCGAACCCAAACTGCCTGTGGCGGTGTGTGCAACGGCAATTCACGAGCTGCAGTTTTGATTTCAGTCAATTCCAGTTTCAGGTTCTGGCAGGCGGGGCAAGCGTCCAGGTGTTCTTGGATTGGCAGATGTTTTTCGATTGAGCGCTTTTCGTTCTCTGTACTTCCCATTCCTTGTTCGTCCAGGAACTCAGACAACAACTCGATTACTGCTCGGCATTCCATACAACTTCCCTCTTTGTTGCTACTTACCTTGTCTCGCAATTGCCGATGGCTACCCGTGTAGCATGAATCTTGTGAGGATTGATAAAAATCGGCAATTGACGACTGACGAGTCAAGCCTTCTTGTTCAGCAAATCGCGTAACTTCATGCGGGCTTTATGAAGTTGCGATTTCGAGGTTCCAACACTGACTCCGAGCATTTTGGCAATTTCCTCGTGCTCAAAGCCTTCGACATCGTGCAGAACAAACACAGTTCGGTAACCGCGTGGCAATTCCCGTATGGCTTTGTCTAACGACAATCGGTCAACATGGCGCGGACGTTCTGTGACCGATTGAATGATGTCCTGTATTTCACCAATCTCGCCTTCCTCGGTCGTTTTTTCGTACTTCACGCCGCGTTTGCGGAAGTGCATCAAAACGTGATTGACCGTCATGCGGTGTAGCCAGGTCGTAAAGGCGGATTCACCACGAAAACTGCCAATCTTGCGGAAGAGC
>JAEUQP010000802.1 GCA_016789645.1 Acidobacteriota bacterium
ATGTTTCAGAGCCAAGGCGTCTGGCGAACCCGCTTCAGCCAACGTTCGCCGCGCTACACCACTTGCTGGGATGAGATTCTGCGGGCTGTCTGAGAAATCTTGTTGAACCCGGAGGCCGGGAGTAGTATCCGCACGAATCGGAAGAGATTCTGAGTCCGCTTTGTCCATCCAAACTAATTAGCAACGGCTTGCCATTTGTGAGGTGCGAATAGTCCCAGCTTGGCGCGCTCACTTACGGCAATATCAGCTTTATCGGCCAATCAACAAAGGAGCAATCAACATGAAGCCTCTCGCCAGAACGTTCGCGCTCTGTATCTGTATCGTCTTCGTCGTGAGTTCGACCGCAAAACCACTCGCACAGCAAGCCCGTATTCCAAACCTCGATAATTTGAAGGATTACCCGGATGTCGGCCAGAAATGTCCGCTGCGCGGCAATGCGCCCGCAGGACAAGAAAAGGCCAAATCAAACGCGTTGAAGAATCGCTACAAGCTCCCACCCGGCGGCTTTACGCCAATGCTCTTGTCAGACATTTTTTCGCTTCCGCTTGGGCCTGGAGGTGAAGCTCCATTAAGTGGCGACCCCAATAACGCCAAAGCTGTTTCTGTTGTTGGTTTCGTCCACGCAGTAGAGAAAGGCGGTTCCAGGGGAGAGTCATGCAATTGTAAAGCGACGGGCGGAAATCAGGTTGATACCCACATTGAACTCATCCTTGACCCAAACAATCCGTCAAGCAAAGGCAGAAAGATGGTGGTGGTCGAAGTCACAGAACGTGGGCGACGGCTGGCGATCAGCAAGTTTCTGCAAACGAACATCGGAAACAACTGGACAACATCAATGCTGAAGTCGCGGCTTTTAGGCCGCTGGGTTCGATTCAGCGGATGGCTCTTTTATGATCCTGACCACCATCTTGAAACCTGGCAATCAGACCCCGACGACTCTCGCGGAAAAGCCAATTGGCGGGAAACCGGCTGGGAGATTCATCCGGTAATGGCGATTGAAGTGAATGTGACGCCGCCGCCGGATCGGATACAGTGAATTGCTTGTAGTAAAAACCAACGAAAGCCGCTCGGCATCAGTCGAACGGCTTTCGTTGGTTCTATGGTTTCCATTCACTGCAAATCGCACGCTGAATGGCTGAGTCATGATCAAGGGCAACATTACTGGCCAGCGGTTGCGCTGACGGTCACGATTTCGGGCTTCAATTCCATCGCCAGATTGTCTCCGTTGCGGGTTTTACGTTCAGCCTTGGTTACAGGAATTTCGTTGGTATTGTTGCCATCAGAAACGCTGGCCAGAAAATACTGGTTTCCATACCGGCGGAACTGCAACGTTGCTTTTCCATCCATGTTGGCAGTGCTTGTCTGCGCGATAACGCCAGCAGAAGCGCCTTTTTCAGAATCCTGAATAATGAGCAGGCCCTGCGTTGTGCCCTTCGCCACGGTGTATTTCCCCGCAGGAAGCGTTTTACCGCCGACATTGAAATCAAATGGGATGTCAGCCGTAACTTTTGTTGTCAATCCGGCGGCAATGCCCAGGGCGGTCAA
>JAEUQP010000826.1 GCA_016789645.1 Acidobacteriota bacterium
ACCCAGGCATGCCCGTCAGTCGAGTCCGGATTACGACTGACGCCAAAACAAATTTTGGCCGGAACGCCATACCCATTCAACAATCGGTACACGATCAAGGATTGCTGCACGCATTTGCCCCATTCGGTCGGAATGTTCGTCACAAACGCTGCGAACCGCACAATTTTTCGATCATCAGAAATGCTCCAACCAGGCTGTTGAGGCAAATATATGCCGTCAACGGCTGCCATTGCTGAAGCAAAATGCGGCGACAACGTCTGCTCTGGCAAAATCCGTTTGACCAACCGGGCAGCTTGAATCGTCCTGACCAGCAGCAGGTAATTTTCCCATTCAAACATGTATCGGTAAAATTTCAGCAGGTGTTTCATCTCGCCGCCTTACGCGTAGCAGATTATGCCACAAAGAACGTGAATGGTTTTTCGCCAACTGGGGACTTGGTCAAAGGTCTTCTGCCACCTGCAACCCGCAACCTGTCACCTATTTGCAAGTTCCCCTCTTGCAGGCGTTCAGGCAAGCAGTGAAGATTCAAAAAGCGGGCGGAGGTTGTTATACTCCCCGCGCCGCAAAAAGCAGTACAACGATTACATCAACAAATGGGGACGAGGAGATGAAGAGGAAATTCTTGCTTGGGATATTGGCAATCGCCACTCTGTCATTGACACTTGCAATGCCTGGCGCGAAGGCACAAAAAGGCACTGCCGATATTGATGTCCAGCATTACAAAATTGATGCTGAGCTGGTTCCTTCCGAACAATTGTTGCGCGCCAAAACCGAGGTCACGTTTATCCCGCAAGCCGATACGCGCACGGTCGTGTTTGAAATGAATGGTTCGCTAGCCATCAAAACCATCCTCCGAACCGATGCGACTTCGCCGACAACGCCGCCAACGGCTCCCGCGGCAGGAACTCCACAAGCTCCGACACTGGCTCGTGGGGGAACTCGGGCAACTGATCCCAAAGCCACCACTCCCCCCAAAGCCAACTTAAACAAAGAGCCGCAAACGAAACCGGCTCCGTCCAAAGGCGCCCAACCCGCCACGGCCAAAGACGCCGTTCAGGAAGCCCCCGGACTGCAATTCATCCAGGACGCGCGCGAAAACATGAATGTGCGCATTGACCTGGGCAGCGTTGCCCCATCGGGCAAACCTGTCACCTTGGCTTTTGAGTACGAAGGCGCGCTGGAATCCGCTCAAGGCGGGCCGATTGCCACGCGACTGGCTTACGTTGGCGATGCTGGTTCGTATCTGTTTTATGCGGCGCGCTGGTTCCCTTTCCACGAATATGCTGCTGACCGTGCGACGTATGAAATCAACCTCAAAGTCCCCAAGGACATTATGGTCGCAGGATACAGCGAACAGGCTGTCGCAGCCGTGCCGCTGGTTGATCCCAAAACCAAAGCTGAATTTTCGATTTACTCCTTCGTTTGCACGAAACCGGTTTTGCCCGGCAGCCTTGCCGCAGGCAAGTATCTGATTCGCTCGGCAAACTTTGGCGGCTTCACGGTAGATTTTTATGTCAAAGCCGGCGACGAAAAGTGGGCGGATCACGCGATGGGAGTTGTCGGGAAACATCTGGAATTTTATTCGACCCAATTTGGTCGTTACGCGTTCGGCAACAAATTGATCATTGCTGAAACCGACGAAGATACTCTCGAAACCTATTCTGGCCCCGGCACAATGTTCGTTTCGCCGCGCGCTCTGGCCTCGGGCATTGACGAAAAATTGGCGCGCGAAGTCGCGTATCAATGGTGGGGACAATCCGTCGGTTTGAAATCGTTTGACGACACCTGGCTGGCGCAAGGGCTGGCTCAGTTCAGCACTTTGATGTATCTGAAAAAGGAAGAAAACGAATCGCAGTTCCAGCAGGCGCTTCAGGCCGAATTGGAAAAGGCGCTGGCGTTTGAACAATCTTCCTCGATTCGCAATGCGCCCAAACAGCTTGACGACCAGACGCCTGCCTTTCGCTCCATCGTGTTTCACAAAGGCGCGCTAGTGTTGAGCATGTTGCGGCAGCTTCTGACGGAAGAGAAATTCGACAAAATGCTGCGCGACTATTACACGCAATTCAACGGCAAAAATGTCACGCTTGATGAATTTGAAGCTTTCACCTCAAAAGTTGCCGGTCGGGATATGCGCTTTTTCTTTGGACAATGGGTGGATTCAACTGGCGTTCCCGAATTCCGCGCCGAATACCGTATGCTACGAACCAAAGACGGCCAGTTCCGAATTCCGGGAACCATCAAACAGGATTTGGACACGTTCGAAATGCCGGTGGATATCATCCTGAAAACCGAAGCTGGGAACGAACGTCAGACCCTGTTTATGAAAGGCACTTCGGTGGATTTCGACATCACTACCAAGAGCAATCCGATCGAAGTAATCGTTGACCCTGACACCAAATTGCTGCGAAGTTCGGAAACTCTGCGGGAAGGCGTGATTGTCCGTCGCGGCATTGAGCATTTCCGCGAACAGGAATACATCGAAGCGGAACAGCAATTTCAGGCTGCCATTAAACTCAACCGGGGCAATTCGTGGGCTTGGTACAATTTGGGATTGCTGTATATGGCCCAGCGTAACTGGAAAAAGGCCCTTGACGCTTTCGAACAAACGCTGAATGGCAACCTGCGTCCTGATTGGGTGGAAGTCTGGTCGTACATTTACAGCGGGAATTGCTGGGACATGGTGGGCCAGCGCGAACGTGCTGTAACCGAATATAATAAAGCCATTTCCAACGGCAACAATTATGACAACGCTCAGGAATCGGCGAAAGCATTTCTAGCGGAACCGTTCGGCAAAAAGAAAGCTGCCCCATCGAGCAGCGAATCCAGATAGACGAGACTCGAAAGCCGGCGCCTGACCGTCAGCGCCGGCTTCTCACTTCATCGCTTATGCGTAAATTGTTTTCGGCACTTTCTCTGACGTTTTCTTTTTTTGCTTTTACAATTGCGGCAATGCCGCAAGCGATCAGCCTATCCGATCAAACCAGCAAGCTTTCGTCTGGCGCCAAATCGGCAACCGTTTCCTACCAATACAGATTCGAAAACGAACGCTTCACGACTCCGCTTCAGGAGCTGGAATTCGACGGTAGCGGTCACGGGCATTTTCGCTTCAAAAAGAAAGAAAGCGAAGAAATCGTCAACGAATTGACGGTTTCTTCGTCTGTTCTCTTTCAAATCCAGTCTTTGTTCAGCCAGTTGAACTTTCTTTCCAGCCAGGAAAATTACCAGCACAAAAAGGACTTTTCCCACTTGGGGACCGTCACGATTTCGCAAACCCAAAACGGCAAGGAGCGAAGCGTCAGGTTCAATTACTCCGACAATCCGGCGATCAACCAGTTGCGCGAAATCTTTCAGAACATCGTCACGCAGGAAACGCGCTTTTTTGAACTCGAAACTGTCCGCGCCACGGATCCGCTTTCGACTCCGGCTCAAATGCGAATGCTGGACGATGAGTTACGCTCAAAACGAATTGCCGATCCCAACCGGTTCGTCCCATTGCTTAAAGACCTAAAACTGGACGAAGGCGTCCCGCTCATCACTCGCAATCACGCCGAACGCTTACTGCAACGCATCAGCAAAGAAAAATAGAACGCCCCCTGCTCACTCCAGGTCGGAAAATGGCTGACTCCCCATCCGTTCGATTCGCTGAAATCCTCTGACCCGTTCAAGAAACCATTGCAGATTGAAGGCGATTGCCAGCACTACCCAGAAAGTGCCGAAACTCAAATACAGTTCTCGGTGTGCAGCGACATCCCAAACGAAGGGATTGCCTATCAACCAACGCCCGTAATCTTCGCGCCACCAATCCGAATCATTCATGTATACCAGCAAGCCAATCAAAAATGGCGCGATGCTGCCAAGGCTAACGAGCAAAAGACAAATCACCCAGGTCCATTTCGAGCTGATTCGTTTCAGCCAATGCCGTCTGAGAAAAGCGGCTGTCAGCGCATAACAAAACAGGTACAGGTTCATCACCGTCAGCCAGCGCGTTGAACCAACCAATTCGCTCAAGCTGCTAATGTTCGGGAATAACCGCCACCAAATCCAGCACACACCATAAGTCGTAGCAATCATCAACCCCGTCCAGGCCAATCCATTCGCTGATCCGCTGGTGAGGAAAAACCGCAGCAATCGTTTCCCGGACGATTCCGGCAACGAACGCATGACGCTCGCCCCCGGCCAGTCGCGTTCACTGATCGCAGTGAAAATCGAAGCCGCGAAAATGATGTTGAAAGATGCTTGCCAGTAAATCACCGGATCATGTGTGGCTTCTATCCAGCTTCCCAACAGAGCCGCGATTCCGCCCAAGCTCCAAATGGCGGTCAAATACAATCTGACTGGCAACGCACGGTTGGCGGAAACGGGTTTGATCAGTGCAATGGACAGCACCAACAGCAACCCCATCTGAAACCCGTAATTCATGGTTATGATGCCAACCCATTGCCAGAAATCCATACCGACAATTTTGCTGCCGACGCCTTCCCACAACATTCCGCCTGCTGAAGCCATCGTGCTGACATAACCAATCACCATCAAAATGAATCCAAACGCGCCCAGCATGAATTTGAAGGCTCGTCCCACCGGCAAACAGGCTAAAAAGATCAAGGTTTGCGCGCTCAGCGTAACTGAGACAAACCCAATCGCCAGCACAACCGCCATCGAAGGCAGATCAATGCCTCGTAGAAAGTAGGTGAAGGTCAAAAACGGCAAACAGGCACTGAAAATCATGACGGTCAACACCACTGCCGCCAGCATTTTTCCAAAGATAATGCTGCGCGGTTTGATCGTCGTGATGAACAACAGATCCAGATTGGTTTCTGAGCGTTCCGCCGCCAGTCGCACGCCACTGTACAGCGGCACAAACAGCATGCTCAACGCCAGCATAATGCCGAACAAAATCATGAAGACGGTTCGTCCGGCGTCGTAGCTGAAGCTGATGTCGGAGGTCGTTATGAGGTAAATGGCAACGGCAACGATTTGAATCGCCAGCAAAACCAGCAACGCCGTAATCACAAATCGGCTTTGCACAGCCTGACGCAGCTCCTTGACGACAATCGGATTGAGCCAATCGTCAAAGCGTTCGGCAAACTTTGGTTTCGGTTGAGTCGAGTGGTGGAGTTCAGCTTCGGCAGTCATTGCACAACTCCTTTGGTGACGTTCATGAAAATTTCTTCCAGATTGGCGCGCTGCTGTTTGAATTCGACGACGCGATACCCGCGCGCAACGAGCGCAGCCAGCAATTCGGCGCAGGCGTCATCGGTTCCGCTAACTTCTGCGGCAATTTCCTCGCCATTGAAACGGGCTGCTTCGATGCTCGGCATCTGCAACAACTCCCTGTGAAGCTCCTCCTGTCGGCCCAAGACACGAATCAACACCGTTCGGCGCGGGACACTGTCGCTGAGCAAATCTGCGATGCCACCCGCCATCAGAATTTTTCCATGCTCAATGATGACTGCGCCGTGACAGATTTCGGCAAGTTCCGTCAGGATGTGAGATGAAATCAAAATCGCTTTTCCTTGCCCCGAAAGCACGCGCAGCAATTCGCGCAGTTCGATGCGCGCACGCGGATCAAGCCCCGCCGCCGGTTCGTCCATAATCAAAACTGGCGGATCGTGCAGCAGTGCTCGCGCCAGCGTGACGCGCTGCTTCATGCCTTTGGACAGCGTGACCAACATCTTGTCTCGAATGCCGCTCAAATTCGTGAACTCTTCGATGCCGTCAACGGTTTGCCTTCGCTTTACACCTTTCAACCCATACGCCCGCGCAAAAAAGTCCAGGTATTCGTGAACGGAGATGTCTCTGTGAGTCGGCAACGAATCGGGAACATAGCCAACCAGATTGCGGGCAATCTCTGGCTCTTCAATCACCGACACGCCATCAATGAACGCTTGCCCGGCGGTGGGTTCGTCCAGAGTTGCCAGAATGCGCATCGTCGTTGTTTTGCCTGCTCCGTTCGGGCCAACAAATCCGACGACCTGTCCTGAAGCAAACGAGAACGACACGTCATCCACAGCGCGCGTCGAACCGAAATACTTTTTCAGATTGGAAACTTCGACTTTCATACATCACCTTTCGGTACGGAACGGGAAGCGGTAGCGCCCCGGCTGGTCTGAGGTCATTACCTGCTTGCTACCGCGCGCGGTTCTGATCCGATACGCCATAAACCAGATTGCGAGCCGCGCGCAGCTTCACGTCTTTCAAGCCTTCTTCGACAAACGGAGCGCCATTCAGCACGGCCAGATAACAGTTCGGCATCAACACATCTTCTGGCTTTTCAGCAAAGGCCTTGAATTCTTTCAGCCAGTCGCCGTTGTAAACCTTGCGCAATCGGTCAGGCAAAGCCGATGCTTTCAAATCGGTCGCTCGCATCGAAGCCTGCGCTCCAGCAGCGATGCTTTCGGCAGAATAAATTTTCCCATTCGCGTCTGCCCACCACACCTGGGCAATGTCGGCTCCTAAGCCGTTGACCAACGTCGCCCCATCGCCCGTTTGGCGAATGTTCAACCGTTCGCGACGAGCTTCGCTTTTTCGCACTTTGAAAAAAGTGGGAATTCGGGCGGCGATCCAGCCCGATTCCAGATGCTGGTTGTTCGTCCAATCCATCTTGCGTTCCGGCAATGTGCGCCTGTAATCCCAGTATTGTGGAACCTGCGGCGCAAGTTCCGTGTCATAATTGAAGTGCAAACCTTCGCTGGGTGTGATCGGCGAATAAAATCCAGCCCAGCCGATGGTCGTGGCTCGGTGCACCGTTTCATCCAGAATCGTCAACGCCTCGGTTTTAGTTGTCGCGTTCCAGCCTTCACCCAACAGGGAAAATCCGGCGACGATCAAACAGGTCAACAACGAAATTGCCGGAATCGTCCACAACATCCAGATTTTGCGTTTCTTTTTCGCCAGCCAGATCAAATTCACCGGTCAAATGACAATCACAAACACCAACATCAACAGAAACAATCCGCGAACAGGAACGCCAAATTGCTCGACGACTGGAAAAT
>JAEUQP010000854.1 GCA_016789645.1 Acidobacteriota bacterium
TGATGAACTCCCGAAAGACACCGAATACGAAGAATGCGGCGCGATGTGGGTCGCAGCCGATGACGAGGAAATGGCTGAAGTCCATCGCAAGAAGGCTTTTTACGAGCAACGCGGCGTGCCGGTCGAAGTGCTGGACGCCAAAGCTCTGGCTGAAGCCGAGCCGAATTTGCGCGCAGGATTGGCGGGCGGTTTGCGAGTTCCGCGCGACGGCGTGACCTATCCTCCGTGTGGAGCGCGCTTTTTTATCGAACGAGCGCAAGCGCGCGGAGCGCAGCTTTTTCTCGGCAAGCCTGTTGTTGAACTAACTGGAAAAGGCGCTCGATTGAGCGATGGTAGCTTTATTGCCGCTGGCTTCACGGTCAACGCAACGGGCAGTTGGGCGCCGGAATTGACGCCGGGCATCAACGTCCAAAAACGCAAAGGCCATTTGGTCATCACCGATCGTTACCCGAACTTCGTGCGGCATCAGTTAATCGAGCTTGGGTATTTGAAAAGCGCGCATTCGATCTCGACAGATTCAGTGGCGTTCAACGCCCAGCCAAGAAAGACCGGACAGATTTTGATTGGGTCTTCCAGGCAGTACAGTTCCAACCCGGTCGCTACCGCTCCCGGTTCCGTACCGACTGACAAGAAGATTGACCAACCGATTTTGACCCGAATGATTGAGCGAGCTGTCGAATACATGCCGCGACTGGCAACGTTGACGGCGATTCGCGCGTGGACTGGGTTTCGCGCGGCGACGCCGGACAAATTGCCGCTGATTGGAAAAAGCGCAGTTGAAAATTTGTATCTGGCGACCGGCCACGAAGGGTTGGGGATCACGACTTCGCTCGGTACGGCAAAGCTCTTGGCCGATCAAGTGCTGAACCGAACTCCAGCGATTCCGATTGAACCGTACTTGCCTTCGCGCTCAACAGAGGAGGCCGCGCATGCCTGATTCCATCACGCTGCAAGTCAATGGCGAGCCGGTAAGCGTTCCCGCCGGAAGCATGGTTTCCACCGCAGTTGCTGCTTCTTTTTCCTCCACGAAGCCACACGAAGAAAACACGAAGGACAGTGTCAGTCGCCCGACTGTAAAGGAGGGCTTGGATCGTGCAACCGCAGCCCTTGCTCACGCGCGGGCTACCGACACACAGTCTTTTGGCTTTCGTCGCTCGGTTACTGGTGAAGCGCGCGCGCCGCTCTGCGGCATGGGAATTTGCTTTGAGTGTCGCGTGACGATCAACGACCAAGCGCACAGCCGCAGTTGCCAGATTCCCGCTGCCGACGGGCAAAACGTCGTGACGGAATTCGGACGGATGAAGGATGAAGGCGGAATGATGAAAACTCATCCTTCATCCTTCATCCTTCATCCTTTATCCATTGAAACAGAAGTTCTCATTATCGGGGCAGGACCCGCCGGCATTGCTGCGGCCTATCAAGCGGCAAAAAGCGGCAAGCAGGTTTGCGTGGTTGACGACAACCCGGCTCCGGCTTCGCCCGGTGGGCAAATCTGGCGAGCCGATCAGGCCAAGCCAAGTTCGCCCGAAGCCCGCGAATGGTTTGAGCGATTGAAAAGCGTCAACGTCAATTTCGTTCACGGTGCGCGGATTTTTGCTCAGCCAGAAGCGGGATGTTTGCTGGCAGAAACCGCGGACGGCAATTGCGAATTGCGATTTGAAAAACTGATTTTGGCGACCGGCGCGCGCGAACGTTTTGTGCCGTTTCCCGGTTGGACTCTGCCGGGCGTGACCGGCGCGGGCGGATTGCAAGCGTTGGCCAAGTCGAATTATCCGGTTGCAGGCAAGCGAATTGTCGTTGCTGGCAGCGGGCCACTGTTGATGGCTGTTGCGGCATATTTGAAAAAACGCGGAGCCGAAATTTTGCTTGTCGCCGAACAAGCCGGATGGAATCGTTTGCTGCGGTTCGGCGTTGCTTTGCTCGGTCAGCCGTCGAAAATCGCCCAAGCTGCCAGCCTGAAAAAACAATTGGCTGGAGTTTCTTACTTGCCGGGTTGCTGGCCGGTTGCGGCCAAAGGCAACGACAAGCTGGAAGCCGTCACCTTGCGGCGAGGCAATAAAACCTGGGACATCGAATGCGATTTGCTGGCGTGCGGATTTTACCTTGTGCCGAATGTCGAACTGGCGGCGATGCTTGGTTGCACGATTGAAAACGGCGCGGTGGCGGTCAACGAATTTCAGCAGACTTCGTTACCCGGTGTGTACTGTGCAGGCGAAACCACCGGCGTAGGCGGTTTGGAGCTTTCGCTGGTCGAAGGTCAAATTGCCGGGCTGGCTGCTGCTGGTCGTGAAGATTTGGCAAAGGCGTTATTGGCCGAACGCGCTCGGCAACAGCGATTCGCCGAAGTCCTGAACCGAACTTTCGCCTTGCGCGAAGAGCTTCGCGCGTTGCCGACGGCGGAAACGCTGATTTGTCGCTGTGAAGATGTCAGCTTTGAACGATTGCAACATCAGGCTTCGTGGCGCGAAGCCAAGCTGCAAACTCGCTGCGGAATGGGGCCGTGTCAGGGGCGCATCTGCGGCGCGGCAACGGAATTTTTATTTGGCTGGGGAGTGGAATCGGTTCGACCGCCGATCTTTCCTGTCCGGCTGGAAAACTTAACTCGCTAAGAAGAGGAACTAAACTTATGGCTATGATTTGGAAGGGCGTCATGCCCGCAATTACCACCTGCTTCAACGAAGACCTGAGCATTGACCACGGCTTTGTCGCCAAACACGTTCGCTGGATGCTGGACAACGGTTGCACAGGAATGGTTGCGCCGGGCAGCCTGGGCGAAGGCAACACGCTGACGTTTGCCGAACGCGGCGCGTTGTGGGAAACCATCGTTAAAGCTTCGGGCGATAGTCCCGTCGTCGGGGCGATTTCCGCGCTGAGCACCGCCGAAGCCGTTGAACAAGCCAAAATGGCTGCGGACAAGGGGTGTCAGGGGCTGATGGTGTTGCCGCCGTATGTGTACAAAGGCGATTGGCGCGAGATGAAATACCACGTTGCCGAAGTGTTCAAAGCCACCAAGCTGTCCTGCATGCTGTACAACAATCCGATTGCCTACGGCACAGATTTCATTCCCGAACAGATTCAGGAACTGGCCAACGAGCACGAAAACTTTCATTCGGTAAAAGAATCCAGCGCGGATACTCGGCGCGTGACCGGCATTCGGGCGTTAGTCGGAGATCGTTTGGCGATTCTGGTCGGTGTGGATGACGGCATCGTCGAAGCCATCGGCGTCGGCGCGGTCGGCTGGATTGCCGGGTTGGTCAACGCTCTGCCAAAAGAATCCGTTGACCTGTTCAATCTGGCGATGAACGGCGAAAAAGAAAAAGCGATGAAGTTGTACAACTGGTTTTTGCCGCTGCTCAGGCTGGATTGCGTGCCGAAGTTCGTGCAGCTCATCAAACTGGTGCAGCAGGAAGTCGGCATGGGCAGTGCGCGTGTGCGCCCGCCTCGGCTGGAAATCGTCGGCAAGGAGTTGGAAGAAACGCTGGCGCTGGTTCGGTCGGCGTTGGCCAATCGCCCCTAACGAATGCGGAAGTAGGAATGATGAATGATGAAGTTGCTCTATTGAGCCGCCTTCATCATTCATCCTTCATCATTCATCCTTCCTCCTTCAGTTCACTGGCCCATAAAACTTCCAGTTGGTTTTATGGTCGCGCGTCAGTTTTTGTTTGGTCAGCAGCGCGCGAACCATTTCTATCGGAATGCGGTTTTCACGCAGGATCGTGTCGTGAAACAACTTGTTGGTCATCTTGCCGGAATCCACCAATTCCTTGTGCAGCGAATAAATCTGCAATCCGCCGAGCAAATACGCCGCCTGATATAGCGGGCCATACGTGCCAGCGAATGACCGACGGACTTCAGCCGTGGCATTGTCCACTTCGTGGCCAACCTTGTTGACCAGCAAATCAATGCACTGTTGCGGAGTCATCTTTTCCATGTGGAAGCTCAACGAAAAGACGATGCGCGCGCAACGGTGACTGCGCCAGAACAAAAAGCCTATGCGGTCTTCTGGCGTTGTCGGAAACTTCATATCCCACAACAGCAATTCCCAATACAACGCCCAGCCTTCGCCCCAGAACGGGGTGCCAAACAATCCGCGATAGGTTTTGTACCGCGACGTCATGAAACCCTGCAGGTGATGGCCGGGAATCAGTTCGTGATGCACTGTCGCTTTGGAAAAGTGCGGGTTGTTACCGCGCATGCTCATCATTTTCTGTTCGTGCGCCATGGTGTTCGTTGGGTACGAAACCAGTATGTTCTGGCCGCCCAAAAAGAACGGACTGACCAGTTGTTGCTGAGGCGACATCATTTCCATCGCCCAATCTTCTTTGGCCAGCGGTGGCACGGTGAGCAGATTGTTTTTCTCAACGTATTCGGTGGCTTCCAACGCCAGAGCCTTGATCATTTCCGGTTGCTTGCCGGGTTCGACGTATTTGTTTTTGACGTGCTCCAGCGCTTTGTGCCAGTCGTCGCCGAAGCCCAGTTCGCGCGAAGCCTTCTTCATTTCTTCTTCACACCAGGCCAGTTCTTTCCAGCCGATGGCGATCAATTCTTCCGGCGTGTAAGGAATCATTTCGGCTTGCAGTTCGATCATCAGAGCTTCGCGGCCAATCGGATCGCCGATGATGTCGCTGGCATCTCCAGCGCGAGCATTGGCCGTGCCGCCTCCGCCGCCAAAGCCTCCGCGCTGCCCGCCGCCACCGCCGGGCCCAAAACCGCCGCCGGCTCCACCAGCGCCGCGTCCACCACCTGGACCGCCTCCGGCAGGCGCAGCCGCACCCAGAGTTGGCATTGTCGTTGGCGCAGCCGTGCGAGTTCCGTTGACGCGGTCATTGAGAAACGTGGCGTAATTGGTCAGCGATTGCTCAACGGTTTTGTAAGGTTCGTCCACCCACCACGTGAACATCGGATCGTAGCCGTTGTAATGCGTAAACCAGACGCGCAACGTGTTGCGAAATCCGTTCAAGGTCATCGCA
>JAEUQP010000891.1 GCA_016789645.1 Acidobacteriota bacterium
GGACGCATGGTTTCAATCGTGGAGATGGCTTCGATCATGGCTTTGCGCGCGGCGGCCAGATCGTTCATCCGGTAAAACGTTTTGCCTGCGCGATGCCGCGCCTGCCAAAACAAATCTTGATTTTCGGCGCGACGGGCAAAGTCGGCGGCCTGCGTGGCGGTTTCCAGTGATTTCGGCCAATCCCGCGTCAGGTAATGAACCAACGCCGTGTTCAACAACACGGCGGCGATACCTGCGGAATTGCCTGCCTTGTCGTACAACTCGCGGCTCCGCGCGTAATTGGCCAGAGCCTCGGTAAATTCGCGTTTGGCCGTCAACGTCACCCCGACATCCAACCACGCCAGTGCCGTTTCCTGATCGTCGCCAAGTTGTTCGCGCAACGTCAGAGCCGATTTGTAAGCTTCCAACGATTCATCCAGCTTGCCCAGGCTGTACAACGAACCGCCCATTTTCTGCCACGCCTGGGCAATGTCGGCTTTGTTATTTAACGCTTGGGCCAACGCCAGATTGCGTGTGTAAGCGTCCAGCGCGGCGGAATGATTGCCGTTCAGCGAATGAATCAGGCCAATGCCTTGCAACGCCGCCGCTTCGCCTTCACGAGTGCCAGCGGAGCGTTCCGCCTGAAAGCTGCGGTTGTAATACGTTAGCGCCTGATTGTAATCGCCCTGGTCGTACAAAATGTTGGCGACATTGTGGAACACATATCCCAGCGTGCGACGATCTCCGGCGGCGTTCAGCTTGCTTGCCGCCTGCAGAAACACCTCGATGGCTTTTGCGTCGTGGCCTTGTTCCAGTTCGACGCGGGCGACTTTCAGCATCCGATGGGCAGCGGGACCGGGACGATTGAGCGCTTCTAGCTGGTTGACGCTTTGCTGGTACATTTCGACCGCGCGCGGAAGATTGCCTTGTTCGTAAAATGCGTTGCCGATGTTTTCCAGTGTTTGCGCCACATCGGATTTGCGATCCAGTAATTGAAAAATCGCCAGCGCCCGTTGGAACTGCTCAACGGCTTCGGCAAATTTGGTTTGCGCCAACAACACCAGCGCAATGCTATTCAAGGAACGGGCGATTTCCAGCTTGCGTCCCAGTTCTTCTTCGATGCGCAAACTGTTGCGGTACGCTTCCAGCGCAGGTTCCGGGCGATTCTGCACAAAATGAATGATGCCCATATTGTGCCAGGCATTCGCTTGTTCGTTTTTATCGCCGATGGTTTCGGCCACCAGCACGGCGCTTTGCAGCAAGCGCAATGCGCGCGCGTAATCGGTTTGCGTGTAAGCGCGGTCGCTGGTTCCGCTGAGCAAAAACAATAATTCGCGCGTCACCAGCTCCTTGTCTTCACTCAAGAGCTTGCGCCGTTCATCGTCAGTGTTGGCGTCGGCCAGCGCGTTCAGCAATTCGGAAACCGGCGACGCTTCTGTCCACAATTTCCATTCGCCGTTTTCGCGGACAAACGTCATTTCGGTGCGAACGTCGGTCAGACGGACGACGTTGGTGGTTCGATGTTTGGCGGTTCGGCTGATGGCAACGCGCAACCGGGCAGTGTCGCCTTCGATTTTCAATCGAGAGATGAGCGGTTCGCTGAAACTGAAATCTTCGTTGGCAAATTGCGCTTTCATCAGGTTGAACCGCGATGCCAGCATCAGCGAACGTTCATGCCACACGGCGGCAAACGCTTCCCAATCTTCTTTTGCATAAGCATCGAAGTATTTACCAACGGCGGCACGCAGTTTTTCTTCGTCGGATTGCGCGTGAACCAGGGCGGGAATGGCTGTCAGCAACAAAATCAGCAGAAGCAATCGCATACGCTCAACCTCTGAAAATCAAAATGGAGCGCCGGTTTCGACGAAGACTCCGTCAATTCCAGCACTCCACTTTTCAACCGTTACTGCTTCACAGCAGGAAGATTGAACAACGCATCATCCACTTTGGCGTTGTGTTTCACTTCGGAGAACTTGCGCGTCGAGTTGTAGTTCCGATCCAAATACGAAGTCGTAATCGAATGCGGGACTTTGACACCGTCTATGTCACGGTAATCGTCATAATCCGTTTGTTCGGGATCAATGCCGATCACCGTCACAATCTGCACGACCCGACGCAACAACAAGCCGGAAGTTTTATCAAAGCTGAATCGCACACGACGACCGTCTGGCAACCGCCCTTGCAACACCCAGCAATCCTTGTCGCCGACTTTTTCGCTCCCGGCAGAACCCAATCGCATGAACGGTTCTTTCAATTGGGCCGGTTCCAGGCTCCAGGCAAGCGATTTGGCGCGAATGATATCCGACGCATCCATTGCGCGATCTTCGCGCGAATTTTTCAGCCATCCGGCAGAGCCGTTGAATTTCTGTGTCGTTGCACCTTGCGGCAATGCGACGCTTAACGTGTATTTGTCTGTGCCGCCAAAGTTGATTTCCAGCGGAAAGCTCTGGCCGTTGGCCGCCACGCTGACGCCTTTGATGACGCGCGTTTTGACTTTTTCAATGGCGTCTTTGCCGCCGATGGCTTGGACGTATTTGGCCAGGATTTCATCAGCTTTCGGCGCGGGCGCAGCCGCCGGAGCTTCGGCAGCTTTGGGCGCAACCAGCGGTGGAACGTGCGAAGGATGATCGTGTCCCTGATGGCAGGTGTAACAAGTGACCTGGGTGCGACCATTGAAGCTGGTTTTGTTGATTTCCATCGTCATCGTAATCATTCGCCGAGCGATGACTTTGTGATTGTTGTCGTCCTTTTCAAATGCCCATTGGTCGCCGTTTTTGACGTGGCATTCGCCGCAGGTCATCCCCGTCGAAGCGCTGATGTAGTTCATCATCGCGCGCATTTGTGACGCAGGCAGCCCTTTCAGCGCCTGAATGTTTTTGTACTTCTGCTCCATGGTTTCTTCGGCATTGGCCTGGGCTTGAACCGCCTGACCTTGTGCCTGCTGACCATTCACTGGTGTCCAATTCACACCAAACCAAAAAGCTGTCACGACAGTTGCGACAACAACGACAAAGTGTTTGATCTTTCTTTCAAGCATTGAGTGATCTCCAATTGAAAAGCTTCAAAAATTACTGGCAGATTCGAAACCTGCCTTACGGTTTTTTCTTTGGCAAAAATCTGCCGGACGCATTGCCGGTCATTTTGCCGTCGCGCAGAACGAACTGGCCATTGACCAAAACGTGAATTACGCCTTCGGACATCAAACCGGGATCGTCCCAGTTGGATCGGTCGCGGATTGTTTTCGGATCGAAAATTGAAATGTCGGCAAACATTCCCTGGGCGATTCGACCGCGTTCAGGAATCGCCAGATGTTCAGCCGGAAACGACGTCATCTTGCGAATGGCTTCTTCCAGGCTCAGCAACCGCACATCGCGCACGTAATGCCCTAACACGCGAGTGAACGTGCCGGTCGAACGCGGATGCGGTTGAGTATTGATCTTGCCGTCGGCATACCCGCCGTCGCTGGCAATCATGTTCCACTTTTGAATCAGCAACTCGCGCACGTCTTCTTCCTTGATCGCGCCGAGCGTAATGCCGACCGGTTGCTGGGCATTCAAGACCAAATCGCAAACCAGATCGAACTTGTCCATCTTTCTTTCTTCGGCCAGTTGGGAAAGATATTTGCCGATCAGATTCGGAAAGTCCTTGCTGCTGGTGATTCGCATAGCGCCGTAACCGGTCGCTTTCAACCAGGCGAAACCGCCATTGATCCCGTTTTCGCTGGTTTGTTTGATGGCTTTTCGTTTGGCGGGGTCGCGCAACGCGGCTTTCAATTCAAAATCGCTTTGCTGGCTGAGTTCCGGTGGAACGACGATGATTCCGGTCAACGTGGCAACCGCCGCCCCATCATAAGGATATTGATCGGTGACGACTTCCTGACCACGTCGCCGTGCGTCGTTAATCATTTTGATGATGACTTTGTTTTTGCCAGCGTTTTGTAAACCGACTGTCTTTTCGTGAGCGATCTTGGCAGGAATGCCTGCCCGGCGACCAACGTCAATACACTCCTGATCCGATTCGACAAAGCGTTGGACAGGATCGCGGACGTGAGAATCGTAAGTGCCGCCGAAAGGTTTGACGACTTTGGCCAGTTCGACCACTTCATCCGTATCGCTCCACATTCCGGGTTCGTACATCAACCCAGTCGAAAAGCCGACCGCGCCAAGCTGCATGCCTTCGAGCACCAGCGATTTCATCTTTTCCAGCTCTTCGGGTTTAGCCAGCCGATGATCCCTGCCCACGACTTCGCGGCGAATTGCGTTATGGCCAATGTAAAAAGCCACATTGGTTCCGATGCCGTTTTTTTCATAGGCCGCGATCAATTGGCGAATCTGCTGAGGCGCGAGCGAACCATCAGCGCCACCGACGACTGTGGTCACACCTTGCCGAACGACACCTTCGTTCCAGCGTTGAGCCGGATTGGCAATAGCGATTTCCGAATGACTGTGAACGTCAATGAAACCAGGCGCGACAACCAAACCAGCGGCGTCAATTGTCGCCGTTGCCAATTTGCCCGCAGCATTCCCAATGAAAACGATGCGGTCGCCACGAATGCCTATGTCGGTTTTGACACCGCGTTTGCCAGTGCCGTCAACGACAGTCCCGCCGCGAATCAGCAAATCAAAGGCTAAAGATTGTTGTGCTCGAAACTCCGTTGGGATTGCCAGCATCCCGAACGCCAGCAAGATCAGAAGTAAAACTTTTATGTTCATTTGTTCTCCGAGGTTTTCATACGTGAAATGCTCGGAGAATGTAACGGAAGCAGCTAATAGATGAAAGGCTAAAGCCATTGCCTCACCGAACCTGAGGCGTCATGGCTTCGCTTCGGATTTGATTTCGGGAATTGGGCGAAACTGTAGTGGCGACAGCGTCAATCTGGCTTTGCCGACATCCTGCCCAGCCAATCGCTTCACCCAACCATGCTGATATTTTCAGGCAATCGTTCTTGGCTCATTTGCTGCAAGCTGTTAAATTCAGTCTCGCCGTGATCGAAAACTCCAACCCAGGCAGGTACAGCATGAACATCAATCGAAGAGACTTTCTGGCAACAGGTGCGCTTGGCGGCGCGGCTATCATCGGAACGCAAGGGCAAAACGCAACCTCGCTTCTCAATTCCAAACAACCACGCGTGGTCACGCGCGTGCTGAAAGACGCGGGCCTGATTCCCAACAGTCAATTGCCGGTGTTGATTTATCCCGGCGCATTGAATCTGCCCAAAGACGATCCGGCATCGGCCATCGAAGCCTTAATTCACGCGAACAACTGGGGCAACGATTGGCGCAACGGCATTTTCAGCTATCACCATTACCACAGCACGGCGCACGAAGCCTTGCTGGTGTTCGGCGGTTCGGCCAAAGTCCAGCTTGGCGGCGAAAACGGCATCATCGAAACCATTGGCGCAGGCGATGTCATCATCATTCCCGCTGGTGTCGGCCACAAAAATCTGGGATCGAGCAGCGACTTTCACGTTGTGGGAGCTTATCCGCCGAATCAAAACGTGGATATGAACTACGGCAAAGCGGGCGAACGCCCTCGCGTGGATGACAACATTGCGCGGCTGGCGCTGCCTGTCACGGATCCGGTGTTTGGCAAATCCGGGCCGCTGCTGGATCACTGGCGCACGAAAAGTTAGCGCCAGTTGTTCGGGCTGATGTCCCAATCAGGCCGAACCATCTCCCGACACAACTTTCAACGCAGACTTTCCCAAAGGAACAATGATGAAAACTTTGAATTGGCTGACTTCTTTCTGCTTCGTGTTACTGGTTGGCGTCATAACGCTGGCGCAAACTCCCGCAGCCCAACCTGCAGCGACTCAATCCAAACCTGCCGCTCCTGAAATCACAGGCGACTGGACGGGAACCTGGGGCGTGTATAGCCCCGCGCAAGGCACAACTCCGCCGAAAGACATTTGCAAAAAGCTCGACGCGAAAATCGAATTGAAAGACGGACTATATCTGGCGTCGTTCGAAGGCGATTGCGGCGGGGCTTACAAATACTCGATCAAGATGGAAGGCCGGCAAGTGGGCAAAGTCGTCATGTTCAAAGGCACAACCGACCTCGGAGCCAAAGACGGCGGCGTGTTCGATTGGATTGGGCGCGCCACGGACAAAGAATTCGTCGGCTTTTTTACCAGCGCGTTTTACACCGGCACGTTCAATCTGGCGCGGGCGAAGTAATCTGTTGTAGGGCAGATTTTCCAATCTGCCCGGATTGGCTTGCTCAAGTAAACCTGAGCAGGTTGGAAAACCTGCTTTACATTTTGGAGTCATCTGAATGCGTTATTGGTTGATGAAATCCGAACCCGATTGTTTTTCGATAGACGATTTGGCGAAAGAGCCGAAGAAAACCACTTGCTGGAGCGGCGTCCGCAACTATCAGGCGCGCAATTTCATGAAGGAAATGAAACTTGGCGATCTGGTGTTGTTTTATCACAGCAGCACCGAACCGCCGCACATCGCAGGCGTTGCCGAAGTCGTCAAAAAAGCTTATCCCGACCACACGGCGCTTGATCCGAAAGACGATCATTACGATCCGAAAGCGACTCCTGCCAAACCGATCTGGGAGATGGTGGACATTCGCTTCGTCAAAAAGTTCGCTGTCCCGTTATCGCTGAATGACCTTCGCCCGGTAGCCGCTCTGGAAAAGATGGAATTGCTGAAACGAGGTTCGCGGCTGTCGGTTCAACCCGTCACTGCCGCTGAGTGGAAAGCCATCGAAAAGCTGGCCGAAAAGAAAGCGAAACGATGAGAGCTTAAAAGGATTTTCTTTAACCGCTGAGACGCAGAGAGGCGCAGAGGTTTCGCAGAGATTTTTCTCCGTGCTTCCTCTGAGTTCTCTGCGCCTCTGCGGTGAAAATGGATCAAGAAAGATCAAACAATGCCTAAAGACCTTCGATTTTCGCCGCAACTGTTTACCTTTCTGGAAGACCTCAAAGCCAACAACAACCGCGACTGGTTTGAAGCCAACCGCCCGCGCTATCTGGAATTCGTGCGCGAACCGATGCTGGCGTTCATTGCGGCGTTTCGCCCTCGGCTGGCACAGATCAGCCCATATCTGATTGCCGATCCCAAACCGAATGGTGGTTCGATGTTGCGGCTGCATCGCGATTTGCGCTTTTCCAAATCCAAAGACCCATACAAGGCAATGGCCGCCGCCTACTTTTGGCATCAATCGGGCAAAGAAAACACGCCGGGCATTTATCTGCACCTCGACCCGGAGCATTGCTTCCTGGGCATAGGATTGTGGCGACCGGCAACGCTTGTTCGCCGAGCCATCACCGATGCCATCGCCAATCGTCCCGATGATTGGAAAGCTGCCGTCACCAGCCGCCCGTTCAAAGCCAGGTTCAAATTCGGCGGCGAATCGCTGGCCAAACTTCCGAAGCAATACTCGCCCGACCATCCGTTTGCTGAAGACCTGCGCCGCAAAGACTTCATCGTCACGGCCAACTTCACGCGCGCGCAAGTCTGCGCCAAAGACTTCCTGGATCGCGTCGAAAACCTTTGCGAACTCAGCGCTCCAATGATGGCATTTTTGACGAAAGCGGCGGGATTAAAATGGTGAATCAGGCATAGTTGATTCGTTGAATTTATGTGATGACGACAGTATGCTCGCCGTGGAGGTGGTTTTATGAGCGCGACAATTACATTACCCGTACCCGCCGAGATTCAGAGCTTGTTAGCCCAAAAGGCGACTGCGCAAGGCATAAAGGTGGAACAATTTGCCGCGGATTTGCTGGCGCGCGCCGCTCAGAAATCTACGATCGAGATCAGCGCAACGCTTCCCCCAGCCATTGAGGAGCGAGATGGCGATTATTACATCGCACAGTCTTCTGTCCCGCTTGCTGCCGTAATAGTTCGTTTCAAAGAAGGGCTATCGCCTGAAACCATCCGCCGCGAATGCTTTCCGTCCCTATCGCTGGCAAGCATTTACAGCGCCGTCACCTTTTATCTGAACCAGCAGGAACTGGTCGAAAACTACCTGCAACAACTCCGGCGCGAAGAAGATGAACTGCAACAGCAAATGCTCAATCGTCATCCCGATTACATCAAAACCGCCGAAGAGTTGCGCGAACGTCACAGCGTGGCCACGCCCAAATGAAGCTACGATTCCAAGCCGACAATGATCTCGACCAGCGCATCGTTGAAGCCGTGTTGCGACTGATGCCGGAATGCGATTTCAAAACCGCTCCGGAAGCAGGCATTCATACCGGAACGCCTGACCCCGAAGTTTTGCTCGCGACGGCACAGGATATTCGCGTATTGGTCAGTCATGACTTGAAAACCATGCCTCGGCATTTCGGGGAATTTATCGAACACAATGACAGTCCGGGACTCATCATCGTTCGCCAGGAAGTGGCGATCCGTGATGCGGCGCTCTGGCTGCAATTCTTTTACGAAGCAGGATCGCCGGAAGATTTTCTCAATACCATCCGA
>JAEUQP010000904.1 GCA_016789645.1 Acidobacteriota bacterium
GGGATGTCTTCGCCGGTCGAGAGAATCAACCCGCGCGGCGGTTTGACCGCTCTGACCGTGCCATCCGTCCGGCAGCGCAACCGCCCGGAGTGATTGCCTTGCGCGCGGAAAAGCCTGTCCGCCGCCGCTTGCAATCGCGCCTGATCCGCTGATGAGCCATGCGGGCAGAAATCATCAACAGCCAGCACACAATCTTTCGCCGCATGCGCCAACGATTCCAGACTGTTGCCAGTCGAAGACCACGATGCGGGCAGCGCGTTGACGTCAAAGCCGGAGCCGAACAACGAAAGAAATAGCGCCGTCAAAACGCTTTTCCCGCTGCCTGTGCGACCGGCCAGGTAGATTGAAAAATCCGCTCCGGTCAGCACGCTTGCCCATACTGCGCCGAGCGCGGGCAGCGTCACATCATCCGGCCCCACATCGGCCAGCCCAATGACTGCTGCGACTGCATCCGTCAGCGCCTCACCTGACGGCGGCGCAGGCAATGAATAAGCCGCCAGTGCTGACGGCAACTCAACTTCGGCGGCAATCAATCCTTCCGCGCCGATCGCGCCCGCCGCGTGGTAATAGCGCCAGCCGTCGCCATCGTTGCGCCAGCCTGTATGAGCCACGACGCGGCGAGATTCGATCTTGCGCGACAGTAATTGAATCGCCACACCGGTATGCTCTTTTTTGCTCGGATAGATGACTGCCCTTGCACCCAGAATCGTGGCAGGCCATCTCAACAAGCCGAACTCTTCGGCGACGACTGCGCCTTTGTGCGACGCGGTTTCGCCCGCAAGCTGCGCTGTGATTTCATAAACTCGCGTCTGTTCTGCCCCATCGTCGCGGCATACTTCGCCGGTGATTTCGGCTGTGAAATTGGTAAGCTGAATGGCGAGCGGTTGCGCTGCACCGTCTCTCGTGGCGACCGGTTTCAGCCACACCAAGCCGATGCCATTGGCTTTGTATGGGCAGGCAACCGGCTCGCAGGATGGATTGTTTGTCGCTTCGGCAGGGATTTCCGGCTTTGGCTCGCTGCGGTCTGTCAGTCCCAGCCATTTGACCAGCGCGCTGACGGTCTTTTCGCCGATGAACTCTGACAAGGTTGGCAACCCGGTCACGTGTTCGCCTCTGCGGAGCTTTTCTTCCGTGTCAGCAATGGCGCGTTTGCGGTCTTCAATTTCCTCATCGCCTGCCACCTTTGCCGCCGACAAAATGAAAAGCTCGACATCGGCGCGCGTCCAGGCGTTGCGGAATAGCGAACCGGCCAACGCCAACGCCGCATCGTGTCGGCGACCATTTGGCCAGTGACGAGCAATCAACGAACAGGCAGCCAGCCGAGCCATCGCGCGTTGCAGCGCGTCAGCGTCAACTTGCGCTGGCGTCAGTTCACCTTGCCAAATGTACTGCTCGCCCGAAGGATGAATGCTTGGCTCGACAACAGTCTGCGCCCCCGTTGACCGAAGCTCGACAATCATCGCGCGCTGGTCGTCGGCGTCCGGCTTGGTCGGATCGCTGAATTTCTTCGTGCCGGTTTCGCAGCGATACCAGTAATGCGACAGCGGAGAGGACTCACGCCCGCTTTTGGCTGGCGTTTCCGGCAGAAACACCGGCGCGAGCTTTTGCGCTTCCGGCCAATCCAGATCAACGTCAATCAGCCAGCCCGACGGTTTGCCGAGCAGCAACCCGATGTTGCCTTCGCCGCTGAAATCCCGCTCAAACTGTCCATTGACCGGCTGGTATTTCTGCCACCCCTTGAAGCCCGGATTCTTTTCTTTGAGCGGGAGCGGCAGAGGCGTGTAGCCTCTGCCCTGATAGTCTTTCGCGTATTCCAGTCTGGTCATAGCGCCACCTCCCGCGTTGCAATCGCGTCAGCAATTGCCCGACGTTCCGATTGAGAGCCGTAGCGCAATGCCCGCGAGCAAAACGCACACAGGTCTACGACTCGCACCGCTGGCAGCACAATCAACCAGCCCCAGGCGTAGCGATAATTGCGCGCACACACGGGACACGGACGCTCCGGCAATTTTG
>JAEUQP010000905.1 GCA_016789645.1 Acidobacteriota bacterium
GGATAACGTCATCCCGCACATCGGCGGCGAAGAAGAAAAGGTCGAAGAAGAACCGCAAAAGATTCTGGGCAAAGGCTCGAAAACCAAATTGACGCCCGCACCGTTTCTGGTCAGCGCGCAATGCAACCGCGTCGCCGTTCAGGACGGCCACCTGGAATCCGTTCGCGTCAAATTGAAGAAGAAAGCGACCGTTGAAAAAGTCATCGAAGCTTTGGAATCCTTTACTGGTTTGCCGCAGGAATTGAACCTGCCGACGGCTCCGGCTCGACCAGTGATTGTTCGCATGGAAAAAGACCGTCCACAGCCTCGGCTGGATCGAGACGCCGAAAACGGAATGGCGACTGTGGTCGGACGCATTTCCAAAGACACCATCTTCGACTTCAAATTCACGCTGATCAGCCACAACACCATTCGCGGAGCGGCGGGCGCTGCGCTGTTGAATGCTGAATTGTTGGTTGCGAAAGGCCTGCTGTAGCAATTGATAATTGATAATTGATAGTTGATAGGCGGTTGAGCACGCTTTGAATTGATGCCGCCTGCAATTGTCAATTACCAATTATCAACTATCAATTATCCGATATGTTGATCGTCATGAAATTTGGCGGCACTTCCGTTGGAAATGCCGAACGCATCGCGCAAGCGGCAGAGCTTGCCGTCAAAAGCGCGAAAGAAGGTCACAAGGTGGTCGTTGTCACTTCGGCGATGAGCGGCGTGACCAACAAGCTGATTGCGGCGGCGCAAAACGCTGTTAATGGCCAGTATCACAAAACCGTCAGCGATGAATTGCACGAACCGCATCGGCAGGCCGTGCATCAATTGATGCCGAACGAAGCCGCGCGTCGTCGCGAAGCGTTGGAATCGTTGCGGCAACGCTTTGAGCGGTTTGAAACCTTGTGCAAAGGGTTGACGATGGTGCGCGAACTGACGCCGCGCACGTTGGACGCGATTTCCGGCATGGGCGAAATGCTTTGCGCGCCGATTCTGGCCGGAGCGATTTCCGAACTCGGCGTGGCTTCACGCTCAATTGACGCCACGGAATTGATTGTCACCGACGATCAATTTGGTCAGGCCGAACCGTTGATGACTGAAACTCGGCTGAAAACGCGCGACAAACTGTTGCCGTTGCTCGAAGCTGGAGAGATTCCGGTTGTGACGGGGTTTATCGCGGCAACGGTTGAAGGGGTGCAAACAACGCTGGGCCGAGGCGGTTCGGATTACACGGCTTCGATTTTGGGAGCCGCGTTGGACGCCGACGAAGTCTGGATTTGGACGGACGTGAACGGCGTCATGACGGCCAATCCCAACGAAGTTCCGGAAGCGCGCACGATGCGCGAAATCAGTTACAGCGAAGCTTCGGAACTGGCGTATTACGGCGCAAAGGTATTGCATCACAAAACCATCCTGCCTGCGTTCAAGCAGAACATTCCGGTTTTGATTTTGAACAGCTTTCAGCCAACGGACACAGGCACGCGGGTCAGCGTCACAGGTCATCCCTCGTCGCGGGGTGTAAAAGCTGTCACTTCGATTCGCAATGTCAGCTTGATTGCCATCAGCGGCAAAGGCATGCAGGGAATTCCGGGCATTGCTGCCAAAACCTTTGCAGCCGTTGCCGCAGAGCGCGCCAACATTCTGATGATTTCTCAGGCGTCGTCTGAAAATAACTTGTGTTTCGTGGTCAATTCGTCAGAAGCGGCCCGAATTGTAAAAGCCTTGCGGGCTTCGTTGGAACTAGATTTACTGCAAAACCATATCGAAGACATCACGATTGATGATTCGATAGCCGTCGTCGCAGCGGTTGGCGATCGTATGCAAGGCGCTCCCGGCATAGCCGGAAAGGTGTTTGGTTCGCTGGGCGAAGCTGGCGTCAACGTCATCGCCATTTCGCAAGGTTCTTCGGAACGCAACATCTCGTTTATCGTCGGCGAAAAAGACGCCGCCGAAGCTGTCCGCGCCATTCATCGCGCGTTT
>JAEUQP010000926.1 GCA_016789645.1 Acidobacteriota bacterium
CATGCGGCTGTGATGAGTTTGCCGCCACGAAGCGAAATGATCGGTGTGACACGCCAGACACTTTTGCGAATCCAGATAATCAGCGTCGGCTTTGCCTGCTCTGATTCCTTGATACGAAGGTCGCGCGGCAAACACCAGCGCAGCAACAGCAAGGGTTGCAACAGCGGTCAACACTGCGGATTTGACGACAATGGTTTGCATAGTGAAGGTGAAACGCGGCGGAGAGTAAGAAACCGAATCGCTGAAGTCAATCATCCGAGCAGGACGGCGTTCAGAGTACCGCCTTTAGGCGGAAACGCGCCGCAGGCACGTCAGGCGAGCTAAAGCTCACACAGCCGCCTAAAGGCGGTACTCTGAACGAAGAAAAAGTTTTCCGTCCTTTCCGTTATTTCCGTTTGTTCCGTATTCTCTTTTCGTTCAACCATCAGTTCGCAGCGAAAAGGAGGAAAGCATGCAAACAGGAAAATCATTGTTGTTAGCAGCAGTCGTTTGCGCGGCGGCGATGTTGGTCATTGCCGGTTGCGAAGTTGCCGGGTCGTCCAGCGCCGGCAATTCGCCAGCGCAAATCGAGACGCCCAAAGCAGAAACCGCACCGGCAGGAGATTCCACTATGTCCGCAACCCCAATCAATCTTGAAACTCTGGTCGCAGCCAACAACGAATTCGGCTTCGACCTGTTCAACCAGCTTCGCACGCAGGACAAGGACAAGAACGTGTTCGTTTCTCCGCTCAGCGTGGCGACGGCATTGGCCATGACTTACAACGGAGCCGCGGGCGAAACTCATCTGGCGATGAAACGCGCGTTGAAATACGGCACGATGAATCACGCCGATATCAACCAATCAAGCCAGGCGTTGATGGCCAAATTGAAAAGCGCCGATCCGAAAGTTGAGTTGCTGATCGCCAATTCACTGTGGGCGCGGCAAGGCGTCGCATTCAACCCGGCGTTTCTGGATCGCAATCGTCAATTTTTCGGAGCCGAAGTCGCGGCGCTGGATTTCGCTTCGCCACAAGCCGTCAAAACCATCAACGATTGGGTCAATCAAAATACCAAAGGCAAAATTCCCGTCATCCTGGAACAAATCGGCGGCGACCAGGTCATGTTTCTGATCAACGCCGTGTATTTCAAAGGCCAGTGGCAAAAGAAATTTGACGCGGCCAAAACTCAACCGCAGCCGTTTCATCTGGCGGATGGCAAAACCAAACCAACGCCGATGATGGCGCAATCAGGCAATTATCCCTATTTCAAAGGGGACAATTTCCAGGCGGTCAGTTTGCCGTATGGACAAGGCGGCGCAAGCCTGTATCTGTTTTTGCCTGCGGAAGGCGTCTCGCTCAACAACTTTCTCGGCGGAGTGACGTTCCAGAATTGGCAGCAATGGATGGGGAGTTTTCGCAACGCGCCGGGCGACGTGAAGCTGCCGCGTTTCAAGATGGAGTATTCGCGCGATTTGAACAATCCGCTCAAGACGTTGGGGATGGAAGTCGCATTTGCTCAAGGCAAAGCCGATTTCAGCGGCATGCGCGAACAAAATGATTTGTTCATTTCGCAGGTCAAACACAAAGCCATCCTGGAAGTGAACGAAGAAGGTTCGGAAGCCGCCGCGGCAACGTCGGTTGGCATGTCCACCACTTCAATGCGGCGCGAACCGGAACGCTTCAACTTCGTTGCCGACCGACCGTTCCTGCTGGCCATTCGCGACCAGCAAACCGGCGCGATCCTGTTTCTCGGCGCTGTCTTTGAACCGATGTAAGCGATGCCAATTCCCAATTCCATATTTCCCGCTCCACATTGATCCGCCAATCCAGGCTTGGAAACTTCGCGATTGAATTTGAATTGTGGAGTTGGGAATGTGGAATCGCTTCTTCAACCTTTGCGCTGCGCGTACAGCAAAATCGCCATCACGCTCAAACTGTCCGTGATTTCGCCAGCCATCACCATGCGCCAAGCCTCGGCAAAAGCGACGCGTCGCACTTCCAATTTTTCGGTTCCTTCGGGCTGAGCTTGGCCTTCCGTCAGTCCGGTTGCCAAAAAGAAAATTGCTTCTTCATCGCTGACCGAATTGGACACATGCGCTGTGCCGAGTTGCGTCCAATGGTTTGCGGTCAAGCCGGTTTCTTCCAGCAATTCGCGCTTGGCGGCTTCCAGCGGCAATTCGCCTTCGGGACAGCCGCCTTCGGGAATTTCCCACGAATACAGATTCAGCGTGTAGCGGAATTGCCCGACCAGATAGGTGCAATCTTCGTCATCAATCGGCAACACGGCGATGGCTTTATTTTTGAAATGCACGACGCCGTAAATTCCGGGCTGGCCGTCAGGGCGAATGACTTCGTCCTGACGCACGCGAATCCACGGGTTGTCATATACCTCGCGCGTCGAAATTGTTTTCCAGGGATTTGAGTATTTGTCTTCCATCACAAGCTCTCTGCTTTCGGCGCGCGAGTCTAAACGATAAGATCGAAGCCATGAAACTGATCGAACGCTGGCGAAATTTCTGGGCTGCCGAGCCAGTCGAATCTGCCGAAGTCGGCGACACGCCGCTTGCGCCGGAGCACGACCCGTTCGATGAACCGGTCGTGCTGGAAATTACCGACACGATTGATCTGCATTCCATCCCGCCGAAACAAGTCAAAGAAATCGTCGAAGAATACTTGCAACAAGCTCACGCGCGCGGCTTCGCGGTCGTGCGCATCATTCACGGCAAAGGCATAGGCGTGCAGCGCGAAGCCGTTCGCACCATCTTGAGCCGAACGGAATTTGTCAGCAGTTTTTATGACGCGCCGGGGAATCTGGGAGCAACGATTGCTGAGCTACGAGCAGCGACTCCAAATCAATCAAAGTAGCGCGCCGCCGTTCAGTCGAGTAGAATCTCCAGCCTTAAAGCGCGAAACCAATTCCAATTCATCACAAGAGAGACTTTTCCAGCTATGGTTAATCTGCATCCATTCAAGAACGAACCGTTCGCCGATTTCAGCGATGAACGAAACGCACAAGCCATGCTCCGCGCATTGGAGCAAGTCGAAACCGAGCTTGGCCGCGAATATCCGCTGGTCATCGGCAGCGAAAAAATCAAAACCGGCGATTTGCACGTTTCGGTTAATCCTTCGTCCATCAAACAAACTGTCGGGCGAGTTCACCACGCGACGCAGGAACACGCCGATGCAGCCATTGCCGCCGCCTGGAAGGCGTTTGCAAGCTGGCAATATGTTTCCGCCGAAGAGCGCGCCAATTATCTGTTCAAAGCCAGTGCCGAAATGCGCCGCCGCAAAAACGAATTCAACGCCTGGATGGTGTACGAAGTCGGCAAATCGTGGGCGGAAGCCGAGGCCGACACCGCCGAAGCGATTGATTTCATGGAGTTTTACGCGCGTCAGGCGTTGCGTTACGACGCGCCGCAACCGTTGACGCCTTCGCCACTGAAAGACGAAGCCAACGAAGTTCGCTACATTCCGCTCGGCGTGGGCATCGTCATTCCGCCGTGGAATTTCCCGCTGGCGATTGCCGTCGGCATGGCGACTTCGGCGATTGTCACGGGCAACACCGTCGTGCTGAAACCCTCGGACGATTCGCCGGTGGTCGCCGCCAAGTTCGTTGAACTGATGGAACAAATCGGATTGCCGCCGGGCGTGTTGAACTTCCTTCCCGCCGATGGCCCGACGGTTGGCGAATACATGGTGACGCATCCGAAAACACGATTTATCTCCTTCACCGGTTCGATGGCCGTGGGATTGCGCATCAACGAACTGGCCGCGAAAACGCAGCCCGGCCAAATCTGGATCAAACGCGTGGTCGCCGAAATGGGCGGCAAAGACACTATCGTCGTGGATGAAACTGCCGACCTGGACGCCGCCGCTGAAGGCATCGTTGCCGCTGCGTTCGGCTTTTCCGGCCAGAAATGTTCGGCTTGTTCGCGCGCCGTCGTGGTCGAGTCGGTTTACGATGAAGTGCTGCAAAAGGTCGCCGAACGCACTGCCAAATTGACCGTCGGCAACGTCAAAGACATTCGCAACTTCACTGGCCCGGTTTCCAGCCAGCGGTCGTTCGACAAGATTTCCAGCTACATCGAAATCGGCAAAGAGGAAGGCCGCGTGGTCGCAGGCGGCAATCGCCACGAACTGGCGAACGAAGGCTGGTTCATTCAGCCAACGGTCATCGCCGATGTTGATCCGCAAGCGCGCATTGCGCAGGAAGAAATCTTCGGTCCGGTGCTGGCCTTCATCAAAGCCAAAGACGTGGACGACGCGCTGAACATCGCCAACAACACAATTTACGGATTGACCGGCGGGTTCTATTCCGGCAAACGCGACCGCATCGAACGCGCGCGCCGCGAATTTCACGTCGGCAATTTGTACATCAACCGCAAATGCACTGGCGCATTGGTAGATGTACATCCCTTTGGCGGATTCAATATGTCCGGCACAGATTCCAAAGCGGGCGGACGCGATTATCTGGGCTTGTTCCTGCAAGCCAAATCAGTAGCCGAAAAACTGTAAGTCAGTTCGCAGTTCACAGCGGGCAATTCGCAGTATCCTGAGCCTGTTTTTGTTTAGTTTGGAGGGTTTATGGCTGTAGCGTTGGCAGAACTTCTAAAGACAGAAGAAGAATATCTGGCAATGGAACGCGCGACAGACGAGCGGCACGAATTCATTGACGGATACATTTTTGAAATGGCCGGCGAAAGCTGGGCGCACGGAGAAATCATTGCCAATCTTGGCGGCATTTTGGTTCCTCAATTGCGCGGGACGCCGTGTCGTGGGCGAAGCGGAAATTCCAAAATTCGCACTGGCCCGCGCCCTCAATTCGCCCGCAGCCCAAAAGGAATGTTTTCCTACCCGGACTTTTTTGTGATTTGCGGTGACGTGAAGTTTCACGACGAATATCAGGATGTCATCACCAATCCATCTGTGATTTTTGAAGTGCTGTCGCCCTCAACCGAAACTTATGATCGGGGAGAAAAGTTCTTTCGGTATCAAAACTGGAGTCCGACGCTGAAAGATTACATTCTGATTTCCCAGACCAGCCCAACCGTCGAACATTTTTCCCGCCAGAGGGACGAGAGCTGGACGTATCGCGTTCATCAGGGATTGGAAACCAGCGTTACGCTGAAATCCATCAAATGCACGCTGAAATTGGCCGACATCTATGACCGGGTTCAATTTGTGACGGAGAAACCTGAAAAGAAACGCAGCACGAAAAAAGCTGCCAAAAAGAAATCCACTGCGACTGTTAAGGAGAAGAGGAAACGATGAAAAGAATCCTGGTAGTTTTGCTCATTGGTCTGGCGATCATTGCCAGTGGCCATTCAAACTCACCTGCACAGGCAACTGCTGCGGTGGCGATTGGCGCGGCGGCGCCGGAATTTGAGTTGCCTGATTTGTCCGGCCAGTCGCATGCGCTGAAAACGTATCGCGGCAAACCGACAATCCTTGCTTTTCTTTCGGCTCGCTGCCCGATTTCGAATCTGTACAAGGATCGAATCAAAGCCGTCGCCAGCGATTATTCAAAACGAGGCGTCAATTTCATCGGCATCAATTCCAGCGCCGATGAATCGTTGGACGAACTTCGCGCGTACGCCGAAACCAATCAGCTCAACTTCACGATTCTGAAAGATGAAGGCAACGTCGTCGCCGACGCTTACGCCGCCGAACGCACGCCGAAGGTATACGTGCTGGATGCGGAAGGCGTGCTTCGTTACAGAGGACGCATTGATAATTCGCAAAACATTCGACTGGCCAAACAGCACGATTTGCGCGCAGCGCTGGAAGAATTGCTCAGCGGAAAGCCTGTAACCACTGCCGATACCCAGGCAATGGGTTGCATCATCAAACGGGCTTCGGATTTAGCGCAAAGCAAAACGGCAAAACCGGCTCCGGGCAAAACAACCAAGCCTGCTCCGGCCAAACCGGCATCTGCCAGTGCGGCCTCTCTGCCCAAAATCGTTCCGCTGAAACCGGCAGCCTTTGCCGACATGCTCAAACAACGAGCGGGCAACGTGGTGGTCGTGAATTTCTGGGCGACGTGGTGCGGGCCGTGCGTGGCGGAGTTTCCCGAATTCGTCAAGCTCGACAACGAATATCGCGCCAAAGGCGGCGTGCGTTTCGTGCATATCACCGCCGACGACATGTCTGACCTGAAAAAAGCCGCCGCGTTTTTGAAAGACCAAAAATCGAATGCTGAGCAGTTCATACAAGACACCGAAGACCCGCAGGAGATGATTGATGTCGTGTTCAAGGATTGGCAAGGCGTGTTGCCCGCCACGTTTGTGTACGACAAAACGGGCAAGCGGGTCTTTCACCGACTGGGCATCATTGACCGCGACGTGTTGGTTGCCGAAATCGAAAAGGCGTTGAAGCAATAACCTGGCCGATGAATTCAGCATTCAGCATTCAGCATTCAGCAATTTTTCTGGTCGGTTTTATGGCCAGTGGCAAAACGACGGTCGGAGCAGCGCTTGCCAGCCTGCTCGACCGTCGTTTTCTTGATCTGGACGAATGGATCGTCGCGCGTGCCGGTTGCTCCATCGCCGATTTGATCGCGCGCGAAGGCGAAGAACGGTTCCGGCAAATGGAAACCGAAGCACTCCGTGAAGCAGCAGGCAGTTTGGCAATCATCGCGCCCGGCGGCGGAGCCATCACACGTGCCGCCAACCGCGAATTGATGTCGCAAGCGGGAATAATGGTCTGGCTTGATGCTCCGTTTGAATTGTGCTGGCAACGAATTCAACAGGACGAAGTGGTTCGCCCATTGGCGGCAACTGAAAACGCCGCACGCGAACGTTACCAACAACGATTGCCGTTGTATCAACAGGCTCAGGTGCGAATCGCCATCAACTCCCATCAAACGCCGAAAGAAATTGCCAAAGCGATCCTGCTTCAACTTTCCCAATGACAACAGAACGCATACTGATACGAGGAACCAACTGGCTGGGCGATGCCGTGATGACGACTCCGGCGATGCAACGGCTGCGCGCGTCGTTTCCTGACGCGCACATTGCTCTGTTGGCGACCCCGCTGACGGCCGGGCTGTTTCAGGAATCGCCGCTGGTCAATGAAATCATTCCGTATCGTCGCCGCGAAGACGGCGTGAAAGCGTTTTTCGACGTAGTTCGGCAACTTCGGGAGCGCGAATTTGATGTTGCGTTGTTGTTTCAAAATGCGTTTGAAGCGGCGTTGCTGGCTCGACTGGGCAAAGTCGGTTTGCGAATCGGGTTTGCGGAACAAGGACGCGGGTTCTTGCTGACGCACCGCTTGCATCGCGGCGCGGACTATCAAAACCGCCATCAAACACTGGACTATCTGGACATCGTCGCGGCGTGCGAACGTGTTTGTTTGGGCGAACGCTTTCAACCGACGTTGGAACGTCCTCTGCCTTCGCTGGTCGCCACAGCCAACCAACGCAACCTCGCTGAAACCATGCTGCACCAATTTGCCATTGCCGACCGCCGACCTTTGATCGCCTTGAACACCGGAGCCACCAACAGCCGCGCGAAATGCTGGCCCGCAGACCGCTTTGCCGAACTGGCCGACCGATTGAACGAAGAGCTGAACGCACAAATCGTTTTGATTGGCGGAGCCGCCGAATTGGATTATGCCGAACGCGTGGTCTTCCGCGTCAAACGAGCGGGCATCGTCAATCTGGCAGGCAAAACCAGCATGAACGAATTGATCGGATTGTTGGCCGAATGCGATTTGCTGGTCAGCAACGACACTGGCCCGGCGCATGTTGCGGCGGCATTGGGAACTCCGACGCTGACGATCTTCGGCCCGACCAATGAATTTGAAACTTCGCCCACCGGGCGGCGCGCGGAATTGATCCGCGCCGACAACATCGAATGCGCTCG
>JAEUQP010000933.1 GCA_016789645.1 Acidobacteriota bacterium
AGGCGTGGCTTTGGTTCTGGTGATCGCTCTTTCCGTGCCGTATATCAAAACGTGCAAGAGCTACAAATGCGAACGCATCAAAGCGGTTTACTGGCCGGAACTGGCCGACAAAGGCTACAGCTATCAGAACGTTCAGGCTGAGATTGCCATCGGCTCAGGCGGTGTGTTCGGAAAAGGGATAGGACAAAGTACTCAAGGGGCGCTCGGCTTTGTGCCGGAAGTCCAAAACGATTTTATTTTCGCTGTCGCCGGTGAAGAAACGGGATTTGTGGGCAGCTTTCTGGTGTTGACGCTTTATCTGCTGATCATCATGCGGCTGATTCAGATTGCGCGAGTTTCGCGTGAACGAGTCGGATTGCTGTTGGTGAGCGGATTGGCAGCTTTGCTGCTTTATCACATTACAGTCAACGTCGGAATGGTGGTCAGGGTTTTGCCGATTATGGGCATTCCGCTCCCGCTGATGAGCGCTGGCGGCACGTCAGTCATTGCCACGTTGTTTGGGCTTGGACTGACGATTGGCGTGCGGTTACGCCGGTTTGTTAATTGAGGGGGATCGGTCGCCGGTGAGCGATTGTCGGTAATTTCGACAACCAATCCCGGAACTGGCCACTGCCCACCATCAACCGACCGCCGCGCGCAAAGGTTTTCCCAATGACAACAATTCAATGCCGCATTTGCTGCGCGCTCGGCAGTTCAGAGTTGCGCACGGCGGCAGCAGCAGCTCGGCTGGCAAGCGACTACGCCCTTTGCCTTTCAGGCAGGGTGTAGTTAGAGGTGTCTCTGCTTGCTGGTTGATGCGGTTGCGAAGACTTTACCTTGTAGTTCCCGCGCTCATCGCACAGATGACGCCGTTTCAACGGCGTGCGAGGAACTCCCCCGGAAGAAGCTCGCACTTTAGGGAGCTTCTTCAGACAGGAGATTTTTGAATGTCCAAAGAAATGATTGTTAGCGTCAACGGACGCGAAAAAAAGATTGCGATCATCGAAGATGATGTCGTGACCGAGTTTTATGTTGAACGCGGTGATGAAAATCAGGGGATCGTCGGCAACATTTACAAAGGCAAAGTGATGAAAGTGCTTCCTGGCATGCAATCAGCCTTTGTGGATATTGGTTTGGAGCGCGATTCGTTCCTGTACGTTTCGGACTTCTTTGATGAAGACCTGGAAGAGGACGAAGACGAGAAAAAAGAAACGGCTCGCCCAGCGGCGCAAAAGGTCGAACGACCGCAGCGTCCGCCGATCGTGCGTCCGTCAAGGGTTGTCGAACCGGAAGTTGCCGAAGCAGAGGAAGAGCTGGACCTGCGCGTGGCCGCGCTCCATCACATCGAAGAACTATCCGAAGAGCCGGTGATTGAACCTGCTCCGGATGATGAAATTCTCGGTGAAGTTGAATCGCTGATCGAGGTAACAGAAAAGCCCGAAGGACGAGGCGCGCGTCAACGTCGCCAACGTCGTTTGACCTACGCGGAACCGGAACCCGCTGAAGAACCGGTTGTCGTGGAACAGGTCGAAGAAGAAAGTACTGCGGCTGGCGAAGAAGAATCTTACGGCGGTCGTCGCCGAGGTCGTGGCCGTGGCCGAGGCCGGGGACGTGGACGCGGCGAAGAAACCCCTGAAACTCTGGCTCCGGTTGCCAAAGAAATCGAAGACGAAGAAGAGCCTTTCGTGCTGGTTCATCACGAACCGTTTGAGCGCGTCACTGACGATGAAGCCGAAACCGCAGGCGATATGTTGCGAGACGCCATGATGCAGGAACGCATCGCCGGTTGGATTCATGAAGAAGAGCGCAAGACTTCAATCGTCGAAGTTGAACCGACACCTGAAATTCATGTCGGCGGATTGCGTGATTCGTTGGCGCAAGCATATGAGTTTGAGCGTGTCAGCGATGGAGAAGACCTTTACGAACCCCCCGTCTTTTCAAAAAACACTGTTGAAGAAGTCGCGCCTGTAGTTGAATCTCCTTCCGAAGCGGATGCGGATGGCCACGTGGATGGGGAAGAAGCGAATGACAGTGAACCGACCGTTTCTGTTGCAGAAGCCGAATCTTCCATAGATGCCGTCCCCGGGGAAGTTGTCGAAGAAACGAATGAGGATGCTGAAGCCAGAGCGCACGCCATCACTCAACCGTTAAGTACTTGGGAAGTCGAACCGGAACCTTTTCCCTGGCAGAGAACCACACCCGAAGCGGTTTTGGTGGAACCGCAACAAGTCGAAGAAATGGAATCGGATGTTGAAGTGTTGCATTTGACGCCTCCCGCCGTGGAGTTCGGAGAAGCCGTCGGCATCGAAGAATCCGCTGATGCCGAAAACACGGAAGAATCCGATGAGGCTGTGGAACTGAAAGATTCCAGCGCACGAGTTCGCGGACGTTCGCGTCGTGGTGAAATGGCAACTCGACGAGGCGGACGCGGGCGCAAACGAACGTTCCGTCAACGCCAAACGACCGATGCCACGGCTGATGCGACGGATGAGCATGATGGCGATGGAGAAAACGAAGCCGTCGCTCCCGCTTCGCTGCTGGCCTCGCCTGCACGGTCGAATGACCGGGCGGAACGCGGTGCAGATCGGTTTCAACGTCCTGTGATTTCTGATCTATTGCGCGAAGGACAGGAAATCATCGTTCAAATCGCCAAAGAACCCATTGGTCAGAAAGGCGCGCGGATCACTTCCCATGTGGCTTTGCCGGGCCGTTATATTGTGTACATGCCTACGGTCGAACACATAGGTGTTTCTCGCAAGATTGGAACTGACGAAGAACGGCAGCGATTGCGCCGGTCTTTACATCAGATGCGTGCCGAAGCCGGAGCGCCCGGCGGATTCATTGTTCGCACGGCTGCCAGTGGATGCACCACCGAGGAATTGCGCGAAGACATGAATTATCTGATCCGCACCTGGACGGATATTCGCCGTCGTTCGGAACGCGCCAAGTCTCCGGCCATTGTTCACCGCGACCTAGATTTGGTGCAGCGCATCCTGCGCGACCAATTGTCGCAGGATTACACCGCCATTCGCGTAGACAATGAATTGGAATATGAACGGATTGTAGATTTCGTGAATCGCTTTGCGCCGAAGCTGGTCAACCGCGTCAAGCTCTACACCAAAGATACCCCGATTCTTGACGCTTACGGTGTGCAGCCGGAAATTGATAAAGCGGTCAAGCCGCGCGTCTGGTTGAAGTCCGGTGGGTATATCGTCATCAATCAGACCGAAGCTCTGGTGGCGATTGACGTGAACACCGGTAAATTCGTCGGCAAATCGAATCGCCTGGAAGACACCATCGTCAAAACCAACCTGGAAGCCGCGAAAGAAATCGTGCGCCAAATTCGGTTGCGTGATTTGGGCGGCATCATCGTGTTGGATTTCATTGACATGGAAGAGCGTCGCAATCGTCAAAAAGTCATGCAGGCGCTGGAGCAGGAAATTCGCAACGATCGTTCGCCATCGAAGATTTTGCAATTCAATGATTTTGGATTGGTGGCAGTGACTCGCAAACGAGTCAAACAGTCGTTGGAACGCACACTGTGTTCGCCCTGCGGTTATTGTGGCGGCGGCGGCATGGTTAAAAGCACGCAAACCGTTTGCTATGAAATTCTGGCGGAAGCTCGTCGCATTGCCAAAGACATTGACGACACCAACGAAGTCGTTCTTCGCGTCAATCCCGAAGTGGCGAAAGCTCTGCGCGGAGCGGAACGCGATGTGTTGAATGAAATCGAGGCTTATCTTGGAGGTGTCGTTTCCATCAAGAGCGATCCTACCGTTCATCAGGAACAGTTCGACATTGCATTGGCCTGATGAGCAAAATTCGGCAAGGATTTCTTTTGTGCGGTAAGCCTGTTTCGATTGAACTGACCAGGACAAGAGAACCAAAAGGGCGCAGGAATCTCCTGCGCCCTTTTGGTTTTTTAGAGAAAGAAATCGGAAATGACTGAAAACAATTTCAGTCAACTGTCTATCAAAACACCAGAGATACGAAATTCTAAATTTGTTTTCAAGAATCTGTACGAGAGCGAATTAATCAACAATATAACTTCAATCCGCTCAATGTTAATGTTTTGTCCAAGTGACTGGCATATATGTTGCTGGACATAACTTCCTATATCGCCGAACTTTCTTGATTGCTTATCAAAACAAATTGAACGTTAGACTGCCTCTGTTTTCTGGGAGGCCCTTACTCGCTTGATTCGCTTCAAGCAAAACCACAATCACAGATTGTAAAACCCTAGCACACAGGAGATGGACTATGAAAAAGTTGATGTCATTGCTGTTCATAGTTTGCGTTTGGGTATCCCCAGTATTCGCGCAAACGAACACAGGGCGACTGGTCGGTACTGTCGCCAGCTCCGATGGAGTGATCTCCGGAGCAAAAATTAACGTCATAGACGATAAAACAGGAAAAGAGAGGGAGACGACTTCAGCAGGTGACGGCACGTTTATCCTGCCTCAATTAGAAGTTGGTACTTATACCGTCAAAGTGACGGCCAATGGATTCAAAACGTTTACCGCGACCGCCGTCAAAATTGATATCGGACGTGAATATTCCTTGACGGTTACTTTGGAAATCGGACGCGTCGAAGAGGCCGTCACCGTTACGGCAGGTGTTGACGTTCTGAACGCCACCACCGGTGAACTGAGCAACACTGTCAGCAACAAACAAATCATCGAGTTGCCTTTGAACGGGCGTAACCCACTGAATTTGATTGCTCTGCAACCCGGCGTTTCGCAAAACGGCGCGCAAAATACTTCGATCAATGGACTGCGCACGTCCTTCACCAACATCACGCGTGACGGATTGAACGTCCAGGACGGGTTTATCCGTTCGAACGCGACGGATTTTTCCCCGAATCGCCCATCGGTGGATAACATTGGCGAATTCACCATTACGACATCCAACTCTGGCGCTGACCAGAATGGTGGCGCGCAGGTTCGCCAAGTGACGCCTCGCGGCGAAAGCAAATTCCATGGTTCGGCCTTTGAGTTCAACCGTAATTCGGCTCTTGCGGCCAATAACTTCTTCAACAATCGCAGCAATATCAAGCTTCCGTTCCTGAATCGTAATAATTTCGGAGGAAAAGTTCTTGGCCCGATGCCGCTGCCGCGTTTTGGGCAAGGTGGTCCTTCGCTGCTCAAAGACAAAGCGTTTTTCTTCTTTGGCTATGAAGGTCTGCGCACGCGCCAAGCGTCATTGGCCACCCGCACGATTTTGTTGCCGAGCGCTCGCCAGGGCAATTTCACTTACACCGACACGGCCAACGTGACCCGCACGGTCAACCTGTTCTCGCTGCTGCCAGCCAGCGCCGGAATCACAGGTATTGATCCTCAGGTTGCTCAAAACATTCTGTCGCTGGTTCCGACGGTCGGGAACCGCAACGACGTTGGCGATCAGTTGAATACCACTGGTATCAGCTTCAACCAGCCCTCGAACTCGGATCGCAACGTTTACACCACTCGTCTGGATTACGACATCAGCGAGCGCCATTCGATCAACGGCGTTTTCGATTACAACAAAGAAAACAACCTGCGGCCTGACGTGGACGGCACGCAAGGTTTCACCACGCGCCCGGTCACGGTTCAATCCTCGACCAATAAGTTTTTCGTCTTGGCCTACCGCTGGACGCCGACTACGCGGTTGAGCAACGAAATTCGCGGCGGTTCGTTCCGCAGTGTCGTTCCGTTCGACAATACGAATCCGAATCCGCCCTTCTTCGTCAACCCGTCCTTGATTAGTAATCCGGTCGTGACCTTCCAGGATCAAGGCCGCTTCACGCGTTACTACAACTTCCAGGACAACGCCGACTTCACCTGGGGCAAACACGGCCTTCGTTTCGGCGGCCAATTGCAATTCCAGGAAGTGGATGCTTACAACGATGCCGGCATCGTTGCCACGTATAGCCTGGGAACCAACAACAACACTCCGAACTTGGTTGCCAGCCAATTTCAAGGCGGCATTCCGGTCAACCAGTTGAATACGGCCAATTCCTTGCTTGCCCTGCTCGGCGGCATCGTCGGCAGCGGCGGACAATCGTTCAACGTCGAAAGCAAGACCTCCGGCTTCCGTCCGGTCACCCGGCTTCAGGATTTCCGCTACGGCAATCACTCGCTTTACATTCAGGATCAGTGGAGAGCGTTGCCCTCGCTGACTTTGAACCTGGGCCTGCGTTACGAAGTCTACACTGGCTTGAGACAGAACAACGGTCTGGCGCTGGAAGTGGTGATTCCGAAAGGAACCAATCCTGTGACGGCGATTCTGGATCCGAACGGAACGTACAACTACATCGGCGGCAACGCCGGTACCGAAAATCAGTTTTACAAGACGGACAAGAACAACTTCGCGCCGATCATCAGCGTGGCTTGGGCTCCGAATAAATGGGGCAAATTCGGCAAATACATCTTCGGTGAAGGTGGCAAAACTGTGCTGCGCGGCGGCTATCGTCAAAGCTACCTGAACGATCAGATGATCACGGCGTTGAACAACGCGGCTGTGGGGAACGCGGGACTCGGCACAACCGGTGTGAATGCGATCAACCCGCTGACGAACAACACTGCACTCAATGCCAGATTGAACGCTTTGCCTGCAATTCCTTCGCCCGGCAACCCGGTTGTTCCTCGCACGTTCGCGCAGAACAACAGTGCGGCATTCAACTTCTTTGGCACGGCGTTCGCGATTGATCCGAGCATCCAAACGCCGAAAGTTCAGGAATACAATTTCGGCATTCAACGCGAATTCGGAGCCAATGCCATTGAAATCCGCTACGTGGGAACGCGCGGTGACAATCTGTGGCGCAGCATTGACTACAATCAGATTGACATCGTCAACAATGGCTTCCTTGCTGATTTCAATCGTGCGCGCGCAAACTTCCTGTTGACGGGCAACGCGGCTTGCACCGCCGCCCAGAACCCCGGATGCCAGGCGCTGACTGTGTTCCCGAATCTGACTGGCGGCGGCAGTCTGGCCAACGCGGCAAACCGCAACTTCCTGACCAACGGAACGCCCGCCGATATGGCGTTGAACTACATTCAATTGAATCAGGGTGGCACGGTTCGCTTCCTGCCCAACCCGGGCACGGGCGTTGCCAACCTGTTCACCAATGGCGCGCTGTTCCGTTACAACGCATTGCAGGCGGAATTCCGTCGCCGCTTCACTGCGGGCTTGTACTTCCAGTCGAACTACACCTTCCAGAAGAACCTGACCAATGGTATCGGTACTTCGCAACAGTTGGTGGAACCGTTCCTTGATAACGCTCGTCCGGAACTGGAGTATTCGCGCGCGGATTTCGATTCCACGCATAACTTCAAAGTGAATGCCATTTATGAACTGCCTTTCGGCAATGGTCGTAAATTCTTCGCCGGCGTCAACCGCGTGGCAGATGCAATCATTGGCGGTTGGCAATTCAGCCCGATTGTGACCGTTAGCTCCGGCGCTCCGATTTCCATCTTCGATCCTCGTGGCACGTACAACCGTGCTGGTCGTTCGGGACGGCAAACGGCAGTGACTTCGCTGACCAAGGATCAGATCAAAGACCTGTTTGGCATTTACAGGGTCGAAGCGGGCAATCCGCGTGGCGTTCCGGCAGGCATCTACTTCATCAATCCTGCCGTGATCAACACGACGGGACGTGGAGCGGAAGGTTTCGGAACGACGCCCTTCAATGGTCAGGTGTTCTTCAACAACGCGCCGGGACAAACCAGCGGTTTGGAGCGTGCCTTTATCAACGGGCCTTGGTTCTTCAATATTGACGCGACCCTGGCCAAGAACTTCCGAATCAAAGAAAACGTTCGTTTCCAACTTCGTTTGGAAGCGTTCAACGCTCTCAACCGAACGAACTTCTTCTTTGGACAAGGCCAAAACATCAACTCCGCTACATTCGGACGCATCACGTCGGCTTTTGCACCGCGTATCGTTCAGATCGGCGGACGTTTCGATTTCTAATCAGAATCGAATCGTTTGAAACAACTATGGGGAGCGGTTTTTAACCGCTCCCCATTTTATTTGCTGCTCGATGCTTACAGTTAGGTGATGAACAACGAGGAAGCGCCATCAACTTTGATTTTCAACCTGAACCGCAGGATGCGGAACCGCACGTCCGGTGGTGTGAGAGGACGGGAGCTGTGAGGCGCCCTCTTACTCGATTGTTCAAAAGATGTTGAATATGCCTGATCGCTGTCCAGGTCGAAGCACCGGTGTAGGGCAGATGATTGAAGAACGAGAAAATGCTAATGCGAAATTCAGGACTTCTTTTCAGAAAAATGAATTTAGAAAACTCCAAGCAATCATTTTGTCGAGCCTAACTCCAACATTTTCAATCATGACAATTTTGTGACCCTGGATTGGCATAGTCTTTGCCAATTTTTTAGTGTCTGAATCTCTAACGATTACAAATATGGTGATCCAAAAACTTCGATAGCAATTGTGGTCACCTTCTTCAATAGCTTTTCAAAAGCTAAATACATCACTATTGAGACGGGAGGGTTTTCTCAAATGATAGGCAAGAATTTTGTCTCCAAAATTGGTTTGTCATTGATCTCTCTGTTTGTGTTGATGTCGTTGAGCGTTGGCGCATTTGCCCAATTGACGCGCGGCACAATCGCGGGAACAGTCAGAGACAACAGCGGCGCGGTCATTAACGGTGCGACGCTTGTGGTTACCAACACGGCCACCAATATTTCACGTACGGTGACCACGGATGAGAATGGATTTTATCGCGTCGCAGGTTTGGAACCGGGCGATTACACCGTAACGATTGAAAAAACAGGATTCGAAAAAATTGAAACGCGCAACGTTATCGTAAGAACGGCGCAAGAAACGACTTACGATCCGCAACTCAAGGTTGGCGCGATTACCGATGTCGTGGTGATTTCCGGTTCGCAGGAGTTTCTGGAACTCAACAAGACCAACCCGACAATTGGTTTGACGACCACAGCTCGTCAGGCTGTGGAATTGCCTTTGAGCGCAGGCCGCAACATTAACAATCTGGCTGTGCTCAGCCCGAACGCGTTCCGTGGACCGGGATCATCGGGAATTTCGGTCAATGGCCAACGTGCTCGTAATAACAACTTCACGATTGACGGTTCAGATAACAATGACATCAGCGTGACCATTTCGACTTCGACTGTCATTCCTGAAGCCGTTCAGGAATTTCAGGTTCAGACCAATCCGTTCAGCGTCGAATTCGGTCGTAATTCCGGCGCGCAAATCAATGTCATCACCAAGTCGGGAACCAACGATTTTCACGCGGAAGCTTTTGAGTATTACAGCGGCAGCGCGTTGAATGCGTTGAACACCATTGAAAAACGCAATGGTTTGCTGCGTCCGGCTCGCATCAACCGCAATCAGGCGGGCGGCGCAGTTGGCGGAGCGTTGATTAAAGATCGTGTTTTCTACTTTGGTTCGATCCAGGCAGATCGCACTCGCACCGGAGCCACCCCCGGACCAAACGTTCGTATTCCAACGCAAGCCGGTTTTGCTGCGTTGAGCACCGTGCCGCTGCGCGCCGCGAGCGGAAACACTCCAGCCCAATCGCAAGCCAGCCGTCAGGCTGTCTTGAATGCGCTTTCATTCCTGAACAACATTTACGGGCAAAACCCGACGTTCAGCAATTTGCGTAATGACACTATCAACGGAGTGGCCATCCAAACCGGGACCACCAACGTGCCGATTATTCAGCCGATCAACAACTGGAACTGGCTCGCCAAGGTTGACGCCAAGTTGTCGGAAAAAGACAACATCACTTTCCGGTATCTGTATGACAAACCGGTGAGCGTCAATGTCATCAGCAACACCCAGTTTGGTTCCTTGTTCTCAGGCAACCAAAACATCCTCGATCAGAATGCGCAGATCAGCGAAACGCACGTGTTCAAGCCCACGCTGTTGAACGAATTCCGTATTTCGTACATTCGTCGCAATCTGCAATTCCCGGAAAACGATCCGACCAGCGCGACGACGAACATCGGCGGATTCTTCACCATCGGCGGAGCCGCCAACTTCCCGCAAGGTCGTATTCAGAACAGCTACCAGTTGTCTGACACGCTGAGCTGGCAGTTGGGCAAACACTCGTTGAAATTCGGATTGGATTACCGCCACATCCGTCTGTTCAATGAAGCTGCGTTCAACATCAAAGGCGTCTTCAATTTCAACAACCTGGCCAACTACCTGAACAACGTGGCTGCCAGCTATCAGCAGGCGCTGCAAGTGGCCAGCTTCGATGCGCGTCAGAATCAACAGTTCTATTTCGTCAACGACGAATTCCGCATCAAACCCAACTTCACGTTGAACCTTGGCTTGCGTTACGAATACTCAGACACGCCGTTTGGATTTTTCGGCGCAACCGATGCACAGAGTCTGGCCGCGCTGGTTCCTGGCCCTGTGTACAAGGACAAAAACAACTTCGCTCCCGGAATCGGTTTCGCCTGGAGCCCGCGTCCGCGCGGCGGTTTCTTGAAGACCCTGCTGGGCGAAGGTGCAACGGCGATTCGCGGCGGATACCGTATCGGATATGACGTGTTGTTCTACAACATTCTGACGGTCAACGCTTCGAACTTCCCGCGCGTGGTGACGGCGGATGTGCAGAACCAGATTGACGTGTTCCCGAACCGACTGACGGTCAACGCCAGCCCTGTGTTCAATCCGTTGGCGACTTACGTCAACAGTCCGGAACGCAGCGTCAATCCGAAAGCGCAATCGTTCAGCTTCACGATTCAACGTCAATTCCTGAACGATTTCGTGGTGGAAGTCGGTTATGCCGGCAGCCGCGGTTTGCACGGCATCAACCAGTTGCAGGCTAATCCGGGCGTGTTGACTGCGGCGCAAATTGCCACCGTGCAACAGACCAAAGACTTCACGTCTATTCCGGCGTTGCAAGCGCGTCGGGTCTTCCCGCAATTCGGCTCTCGTACGTTGATTGCGACGACCGCTCAATCCACTTATCACTCCGGATTCGTTTCGTTGAACAAGCGTCTGTCGAATCGTTTGCAATTCACTTCCTCCTATACATGGAGCAAGAACATGAGCAACAACGACGAATCGCTCGGTGTTGGCGCGATCACCGCCGGTTCGCCACAAGTTCCGCAGGACTTTTTCAACATCAATGCGGAAAAGAGCCTTTCGGCGTTCGACCGCACTCATCGCATTGCGGCGAGCTGGTTGTATGAAGTGCCGTGGTTCAAGTATTCGTGGGCGCAAAACGGATTCGTCAAACGAGTGTTTGATGGTTGGCAGCTCAGCGGTATTGCCGAAGCTCAATCGGGACAGCCGTTCACGATTTTGACGGGCGTGGACACCAACGGTAACGGTGCGGGCGGAGATCGTCCAAACTTCAATCCAAGCGGCGCGTTCACCGTTGACCCGATCACGGGCAACCTGCGCACCTTCACGAATGACCGCTTGACCGGTCGGTACATTGTTCCGGTTGTGGGAGCCAACGGATTGCCAATTCAGAACAGCATTGGCAATGGAAATCTGGGGCGCAATACCTTGCGCGGCCAGGGATTCGTCAACTGGAACATGTCGCTGCTCAAACGCATCAAGGTGATGGAAGATGTCTTTGTGACCTTGCGTGCGGATGCGTTGAACGTGTTCAACCAGAAATACTTTGGCAATCCGAACAACAACATGAACAGTCTGGACTTCGGTCGTAACCTGAACGACGGCGGCAATCGTTCGTTGATTCTGGGCGCGAAGCTCAGCTTCTAAACCACCGACGTTCAAGTCGGCAAAAAACAAAAGGGAGAGGTTTCGGCCTCTCCCTTTTTCTTTGTTTGAATCACTGGTTCAACCAACAAGTCTGACGAAAGCATCTTTGTCAAAGCCGATGACTACTTGTTTGCCCTTGCGAAGAATCGGGCGCCGAAGCAGGTTTGGTTCGGCGAGAATGAGTTGGATGAGTTCGTCGCGAGGAGGGAGTGTTTGGGCAAAACCGCGCTCTTTGTATACCGCGTGACGCGTATTCAGAAACGGCGGAATCGGATCATCTCCGAAGATGATTTCAATTTCTTCAGCG
>JAEUQP010001028.1 GCA_016789645.1 Acidobacteriota bacterium
GCCAGCTCAATTACGCGCTGACCGCGTTTCGTCGTGATCTTGCCGAAATTGGCTTTGGTAGCAGCCGAGAAGTCAAAGCCGCCAGCCGGATCACACTTATTATCCTGAGTTCCGCCAAGTCCGTTGGGGAACTGTTGCGTAAACGGAGTGACGGTTCCATCAGCCAACACCAGAGGACGATTGACCGCCGTACGACGGCAAATCGTTTCCAGCGTCAGGAAAATGTCACTGTTGCTGGCATTCTGGTTATCAATATTCTTCGGAAATGCCTGATTGAAGATATTGAAGAATCCGGCGCGGAACTGCAGGTTCTTGCTTTCTCTGATCTTGAAATTCTTGAACAGAGAAATATCCCAATTCTGCCGGTTCGGCGTGCGGAAGTAGAACGGCGAAATTACCGGGCCGGTCGTGCCAAAAGCTGGGATTCCGATGGAACCCAAATCCAACACACGTTCGCCGACATTCTTTCCATCCAGATTCGGATTCTTGCTGAACGTAGGAGCGATAGCGCCAGCAGCATAACCCGCCGACTGGAACGCATCCGAACCGAACGCCGCAACGGCGAGGTTGGTAATGTCGCCTGTGAAGCGCAGGTTGACGGGCGTTCCGCTGGTCCAGGAGGTAATGCCGGACATCTGCCAGCCATTCATCAATCCTTTTGCAAAAGGATTGTCGCTGGGCGATAAGTTCGGCAGGTTGTAGTTGTACGACAAGTTGAAGATGTGGGTACGGTCGTAATCCAACACACCATACGAACGACCACGCGTATCCAGTGGATCAAGGTCGTTGAATTCACCGCCGCGCGTGCCCAACACCTTCGAGAAGGTGTAGGTGGCAAAGAATTGCAGATTCTTGCCCGCTTGACGGCTCAACGTCGTCTGCAACGAATGGTAGTTCGACGTGCCGGTGTATTGCTGATACCGAACGCCGCCCAAATCCGGGAACGGACGGAAACTGTTCAGCACGCCGTCACCCAGCGATTGCCGGTGCAACGGATTGGTCAGATCAAGCCTGACGCCGGTTTGCTGAACAATCTGGCAATTGCCTCTACGGACAACCTGACCAGCCGCATTGATTTCGCCCGGATCGCAATTCGGGTTGGCCAACGTGGTGATGGTGCTACCCGGATCGCCAGCGATACCACCTTTCAGCAAGGCTCCCAGAGGAACCGTGTTGATCGGCAACCGAGCCGCCAAATGGCGACCGAAGGTTCCGACATACGCATTTTCCAAAACCATCTGGAACGGCAACCGTGTAGCCACACTCAGACTGGTGGTCAGAGTGGTCGGAAAATCATTCGAGTTCGGGTCAGGCGAAATAATCGCTGCTCCGCCATTCGCCAATTTCAGAGGATTCACCGGCACTTTTTGACCATTCGGCAAAGTGACCACTCCCATATTGCTCAAGGTCAAACCACCCAGGTCATTGAAGGTGTAAGTTGTTCCCGGAATCGTCGTGAACGGGCCAAGGCTGGCACCGACGTTTCCGTTCGGAGCTGCGCGCAGAGTTGCATCGTATTGGAAGTTCCCTTGCACGCGGTTGTAGAACAGTCCCGCGCCACCACGGATCACCAATTTGTCGTCTTTCAACGGACTCCAGGCAATATTCAAACGTGGTCCAAGTTGAACCGCCGGAGGATCAATCGCGCCTTTCTGGATTTCTCCGCGAGAGGCGGACAACACGCCATTCGGACGGAAGGGATCGCCATTGATGTAATAGCCAGCGCCTTTCTTGTAAGCTTGCGGGCTAAACAGAATGTCGAATCCTTTGCGCTCTTTATTAATCGTCATGTGGCTGGCGCGCAGGCCATATTCCACAGTCAGATTCGGCTTCACTTTCCACGAATCCTGAGCATAGAACTCGTAGTTATAGAAGCGGTAGTTGCCAATCGGCGGTTGGGTTCCGTGTTGCACATCGGTCAATTGGCCGACCAGCAAATCCCCCCAATCGTTCCCGGTTCCACTACCGTTCCAGTTGTTGAATCCGATCAGCCCTTGCGAGTCAGGATCGCCCTGGAAATTTTGGCGTTTGTTTCCCTGTTCGATCAGCGCGCCGAATTTCAACGTGTGACTGCCAACGACTTTGCTCAGGTTGTCAGTAATCGAGAAACTGTCGTTCCAGGCGAAGATCGGGTTCGTGCCCGGTGACCACAACTGGCCTTGCGCCCAGCTGATCAACGACAAAGAAACGAAGGGACTCTGACGACCAAACTGCGTGTTGTCGAACGGCAAGCGCCAGATGTTTTCAATTCCGAGCGTCGAGAGTTTGACCTTGTCGGGATCGGCATAACGGTTGTCCAGCGTCAACTTGCTGCCACTGAACACGACTTCGTTGGTCATCGTCGGATTGATGACCGAAGTCATGCCGACGGCGACCGAACGCCCCAAATCATCCTGAATGTTGGCGCTGGGCAATTCAAAGGTCGAAGGCCCCCACCAGATGCCGTAAGGATTCACTTCTTGTTGCGGCTCGCGCGTCAAACGAACGTAGATGTTGGTCTTGTCGTTCGGTTTGTAATCGAAACGCATCTTCAAATCCTTACGATGCTGGGTTTGCGTCGTGTTAGAAACGTAGTTGGCGGCTGGATTGGGATTATTCGGCAACGGGTACAGGTTGATCAGCACCTTGCCAATCGGATTGATATAAGGCGCCAGATTCCCTCCCGGCGCATCCTGCCCGGCGTTGGTAAATCCGGCAGGAATCCTGACCGTCGTTCCAGCAAAGTTGCCTTGGCGTTGGGCCAGAGTCGGCACGTTTGAAATCCGCGGTGGAGCGCCGAAGGTCTGGCGCTGAACTTCAAAGCCGACAAAGAAAAATAGTTTATCGCGATCTTTGTTGAATCCGCCCAAGGGGCCAAAAACTTTCTTTGGCAAATAAATCGGACCACTAATCGTTCCGCCAGGATAATAGAATCTCCCAAGCGGTTTGTTGGCCGCCAACGGTGGTTCTTTTAAGCCTGGGTTAAGCCTGAAGGCATCCGCTTTGAGGTAGTTTCTAAACCTGTCATTAGCCGCCAGCGCTTCGTGACGCGTGTAGTTATACAGCGAACCGTGGAATTCCTTACCGCCGGATTTGGTCGTGCCGCTGATCTGAACGCCGCTGTTGCCGTGTTCGGCAGCGAAGTTGCTGGATTGCACGGTCACTTCCTGAACGAAGTCATTGTTCAAGCTGACAATGGATCCGCAGTTGCAGCCAATATCAACGACGCGCGAACCATCCACACTGATGTTGTTGTTTTGCCCACGTTGACCGTTGACCGAATACGCCGAAGCGTCTCCGTATCCTGACACCTGATAGGTCGAAGAATCCGGGGCGACAACACCAGGCAGAATTCGTAACAACTCGATGCTGTTGCGGCTGATGATCGAGAGGTTTTCGATCTGCGAAGCCTTGATCGTGTTCGACCGTTCGCCGGTTTCCGTCTTAAGTTCTTCCACGGCGGAAGCCGTGATGGTCACGGTTTCGGTCGTGGCGCCGACAGCCATTTCCACATCCAGCCCTCTGGTTTCATTGGGACTGAGATTAATGTCGGTTTTGACCGTCTTTTTGAAGCTAGTCGCTTCGACCGTCAACGTGTAATTGCCCGGAATCAGCGACGTAAACGTATAAACGCCGTCACTGCTGGTTTTGGTTTTTCGCTCCGTCTGCGTGGACACAAATGTGAGCGTGACGTTCGCATTCGGAACGACTGCCCCATTCGGGTCAGTGACGGTTCCTCGCAAAGTCGCGCTTGATGTCGTTTGAGCCGACACATTGGAGATAAGCGTCAACGAAACCAGGAGAGCAAAAGCAAACAGTCCCAAACAACCTCGAACTGTTATGGATTGGGTTCGCATTTTGGATAGCCTCCAGAAAATTTTCCCTTCTCGATGTCCCCTGCATTCACACACCGGAATTGTCAGACGGTAAACAACGCCAGTATTCGAACTTTGAAAACAGCCGCAAAAGGAAGTCAGATGGACTGCCTCAAACCTTACTTCTTAAATTGAGGTTTACGGAATTAGCACAACCGAAACCCAGGACAGGATTCCGGCATTCGCAGAGATGTCTTACAAATTCAGCAAAGCTTGGTAAATCAGATACTTTCAGTATAATGACAATCGTCAATTTGATACGACACTCTTTACCCGATCATCAAAAGCAGAGTCAACGGACTTACGGCTACTAACCGTTACGGACAAGGTTAATAACGTAACGCCGTCAATAACTTATGGCGACTCACGCAAAAATGAACCCAGAAAATTCCCAACCCCCTCAAAGCGTCAGCCCTGCCGAAATTCAGCAGGCAATTGATCGCGTAATGGCCAGCAAGCACTTTGCTCACGCTCCAATGAAGCAGAAATTTTTGCGTTTGATCTGCGATTTTCACTTGGCGGGGCGCGGCGCGGAGTTGAACGAATACCTGATTGGCCGTGAAGTTTTCGACCGAGACAATTCCTATAACCCGGCGACTGACCCGATTGTGCGAGTCGGCGCCCACGGAGTCCGGGAAAAGCTGGAACGGTATTATCAAAAAGAAGGGGCCAACGACGAAATTCGAATTGAAATCCCCATTGGCAATTACGAACCAACTTTTGTCAGAGTCGGACAGCCCCAGAATTCTCCCGTTGAAAACGCGGAATCATCTTTTGCGCTAAGTGCGCCAGTTGTTTCTGAACAAACGATTCCCGAAAAACCCAATTTGCGTCGGAATTACCGGCTGTATGTAACCGTGGCAGCAGTGAGTCTGCTTTTCGCGGCGCTTTTATATTCCAATTTCTCGTTACGCCAACAACTCAACCAGCGCCAGGAATCGCTGGAGATGTTTCAACCGGTTTGGAGTTCTTTTCTGAATAGCTCCGATCCAACGCTGATGGTGTTGAGCAACCCGCCAGTATTTCGTTTCCTGAATTCGGCGGATCCAGACCCGATTGTCAAAAAATCCTTCCCAATTGTAACGCCGCAATCCACTACGATTTTTGACGAACTGCCGAGCAAATCCATCATTCGCATTATTCCGAATCCCAGGCTGGCGTTAACGACGGATACTTACACAGGCATTGGCGAAGCCATTGGAATCCATCGCATCACGGATCTGTTCCGCACTGCCGACAAAAGCGTGCGACTGAAACAAAGTCGCACTGTCAGCGCCGAAGACCTGCAGGATCAAAACGTCATCGCGTTGGGGAGTGTGTGGGTCAATAATTGGTCCAGCAGTTTGCCCGCCATCGAAGATTTCGTTTACACCGATCAGGTGACTGTTTTGAATTTGAATCCAAGGCCCGGAGAAGAAGCAGAATATCGTGCCGATTTCGATCCTCAGTCAGGAAAATTGATTCAGGATTACGCGTTGATCACCGTTGCGCCGAATTTATCCAACCGGGATGTGGTGATGGTGGTGGCGGGATTGCATAGCGAGGGAACTGCTGCTGCAGCGGAGTTCATCACAGGCAAACAATACCTGCCACAATTCAACCAGCGACTGGCACAAACAGCCGCAGGCGGAAAAACTCCGAAGTTTTTTCAGGCTTTGTTGAAAGTGGGCGTGGAAAACGGCATTCCAACGTACATCAATCTGGTGACCATTCACGAACTGCAAGGCAAAGCCCGCTGAACGTTATTTCTTCCCTGCCTGGCTTTGGCCTTCAACAATCTTGCTGTATTGATTCGCGGGCAAATCGGTCAACTTGTCCACTTTGCCACTGGGCCATTTGATTTCCAGGCTGTCGAGCTTTGTGGCTTTGCCCAATCCCAGAACTTCGCGCGGATCGTGCGATCCCAGATAACTCCCGCCGTAGGTTTTCAGTCGCGAACGTTTCACTCCGCCAACCGTCCACGTAATGATTGCGCCAACTGCGCCGGGATTGCTGCCGTCTTTGGCGGACAGCAGATTCAACCCGATCCAGTTGTTGCCATTGCCGCCTTGATTGCGCAACAAAACCGGAGCTTCGCCATTGTTGACGATCAGAATATCCAGAAAACCATCATTGTCGAAATCGCCGAACGAAGCGCCGCGCGCCGGAAAATCCTTTTTGAACACGTCGCCGGATTGCGCGCTGACGTTTTTGTATTTGCCGTTGAGGTTTTCAAACATGACCAACGGCTCTTTGTATTTCACGCGCGAAGCCTGCGTTTCGACCATGTCGTCCGGGTGACCATTGGCCAAAAACAGGTCGGGATCGCCATCGTTGTCATAATCGAAAAACTTCAATCCCCAGCCGCTCAACAAGCGTGTGGCCTGACCGATTTCGCCGGCTTGATCGGTGAACGTCAGGTCTTTTTCATTGCGGTACAAGCTGAACAATTCCTGGTCAATGTTGGCAACGAATAAATCTTGCCAACCATCGCCGTCGAAATCCGCAGCGTCCACTCCCATTCCCGAACGCGGACTGCCAGCATCACTGTACCCAACCCCGGAAGCCAGACCGATTTCCTCGAACTTGCCTTTGCCCTTGTTGAGAAAAAGAAAGTTGGCAACCGTGTCGTTCGCGACAAACAAATCCATCAACCCATCGTTGTTGATGTCCGTGGCCACCACGCCAAAAGACTTGCCAAGCGCATTGGCAATGCCGGACGTTTTGCTGACGTCGCTGAATTTGCCGTTGCCATCGTTGTGAAACAGAAAACTGGGGCGAGGTTTGAACACACGTGGAATGCAGTAATACCGGCGCCCTTGTTTGTTGTCTCCGCAAAACACGCTGCCCGAGGCGCTGTATTGCACAAAACTGGAAACGAACAAGTCCAGCTTGCCATCGTTGTCGTAATCAAACCATGCCGCGCAAGTTGACCAATTCGGCGCGCCGACACCGGCGGCATCTGTAATGTCCGTGAACGTCCCGTTGCCATTGTTGCGGAACAAGACGTTTTTGCCGTAATTCGTGACATACAAATCCTGCCAGCCGTCTCCGTCAAAATCCGCCGCCGCCGCTCCCATGCCGAAATGCCCCATCTGGCCGCAAGCGACTCCGGCTTTTTCGGTGACATCGGTGAACGTGCCATCGTGATTGTTGCGATAAAGCGCATTGCGAATCGGCGTTTTGGGCGAATAAAAATCCGATGGGCCGCTGTTGACCAGATACACATCGAGCCAGCCATCGTTGTCAAAATCAAAAAACAACCCGCCGCCGCCGCAGGTTTCCGGCAGATGGCGCGCGTCGGATCGCCCATTGTCGTGAACCCAGGTGATGCCGCTTTTCGAGGCGGGAATTTCGACAAAGGTGACGGGCTTATCCGTGGTTTGCGAAACAGAAAATCCCAAAGCCAGAATGATCAAGACCGACAAAAGCAGTTTCACGATGACTCCTTCAAAACAATTCGTGCCCAAGTTCGTAGGCCATCAACAATCCAAAACCGAGACTGAACACACCCGCCAGAGCATGCACAGTCACGTTCGTTCGCGAAAATGAATTCGCCGTCAGATGCAGCGGCAAACTCAACACCAAACTCATCAACATCATCCCGCCGATGGAGCCAATGCCAAAAATGGCGATGACGCCGAAGGCCAGCGCGGTAGATTTAATCGTGGCCAGCAAAACCAGCAACAACCCTGCGCTTCCCGCCAACCCATGAATCATGCCAATCACCAACGGTCGAATGCCCAGTTTCACCCCATGATGCGTGTGCGGCTCAGGTTCGGGGTTATCGTCGTGAATGTGCGGGTGATTGTGGCGATGTCTGCCATGCTCGTGTTCATGAAAATGAATCTTGCCGCCGCGCGCCAGCTTGATCAGCACGTTCATTCCCAAACCAATCAACATCAGCGCGACACAGAATTCCAGCGGCTTTTCATATTTTTCGATGTTCAGGTTCATGAAGACGACGGCGATGCCGGCAATCAAGAGCGAAACCGTGTGGCCAATGCCCCACAATCCGCCAATCAACAATGAACTCAACCAGTGTTTCCGTTCACTAACAATGGTTGAAACGGCAGCCAAATGGTCTGTATCCAGCGCGTGACGCAATCCGATCACGAATCCCAGTCCCAGTGTCGCCAAGGCCGAAAACGATTTCGCCTGATCCAATTCAACATGCCAGAAATCCGACGGATTGATTCCGGCCCGCTGCAATGCCTGGTAACCAATCACCAAGCCCAATACTGTGATGACCAACCCGCCAGGCCTGGGAATCAAGTGCGCCAATGTCATTGCGCTTTTTGCTTTGCCGATCAATGCTCCTCCGTAAACAAAAGCCAGGCCAATCGCCGTCGAAACGCTGCCCAGCTCTACACAAAACCCAATAATCAGAATCAAGCTGTCTCCGGCTTAATTCCAGGAATTCGATAACTCCGTTTGGTGGTTTTTCAGGAAGTGAAAGCGCGGTGATGATCGAATGAAGGTCGAAAAAAAACAAGCCACTCCAAAGCCAAAACAAAAGCAGGGAAGAAACCGAATCGGTGACTTCCCTGCTTTGCTAATTGCCCAACTCAAGGTCGGGAGTTTGAACCACTTATTGCTCGACGATACGGCGTGTGCCGAATCGTTCCAGACTGGATTTTTCCGGATCAATCAGCCCCGGACGATGATCGAAGATTTCTCGTCCAGGAGCCTTGAACAAGGATTCAAACCCGGTTCTGAATGCTGCGACAGGATCATCCGCCAGACTGGCCAGTTTCGTCAGTTGGATCGAATAATCGCCCGTGATGTTCGGATCGAGCGGCGTGGCAATCGCGATGTAAATCCCAGTGGACGTAAGCCGATAGGTAACCTGGGCGTTTTTCCCTCCACCGGTGTTATCGTCCTGCGCCAGACGCGGATCGCCGACGTTGCTGTGCAACAGCAGGTACGAATCGAGCACCGGAGCATTCATGTTGATCCGCGCATTGTCATTCTGAACCCCGTTGAACCAGTACAAATCGAGATAGGTTCCCGCCGACGTCTGCAAATCCGAGGTTGTGATGCTGCCATTGAGCGTCTGCCCATAATTGATCTGCGTTGCCACATTGTTGAGCAATCTGAGCGTGTAATTGCCGAGACCGTTCGGTTCAAAGTCGGAGGAAGTGGCAAAAATGGCGTAATTGCCCGGATTGGGAATGACAGTCATCAGCAGCGCGTTGTTGTTGTTTGAAGATGAAGAACTGCCGTAATTGCCGGATTGATCGTCCGCGGCAATCAAACTCAGCGTGCCACTGGCATTGTTGTACAGCAACACAGCGGCGTCGAAGCTGGAGGAGCGCAAATCCACAGCAATCGTCGTATTTGGAGCCGTCGTCGTAAAACTGTACGCATCGAAGAAAAAGGTGCTGCCCGCCGAACCGGCTTGCACCTGATCGTCGGCGGTCAATGCACCGTTCACCGTCTGCCCAAACGTGATCGCTGAAGCCCGAACGGCCGGAACGCTTCCAGCCAGCTTGATCGTCACCGTATTGGAATCGCGGTTATTGGCACGCAATCGCACGTTCACACTGCCCAGTCCGGCCAACTCCGGCGGAATGATGACGTTGACCTGATCCAATCCGATAAATCCCGGAGCCGGCCCAGCATAAAACACTGTCGCCGGAACGCCTTGAATACGGCAGGTGACGGATTCGGCCACGCCATTGCCATCGGAGGGATTCGTCGCCGGAGTATTGCGAATGCCTGTCACGTAGAGCACTAATGCATTCGGCTTGTCTTTCGTTCCGGCGCTGACATCGCGCTCGGTTCCATCAGGATTGTATGTGTTGATGAGCGGCCCGCCGTCGCTGGTTTGAGCCGCAGCAGCTCCCGTGCCCGTAGCTCTGGCCGAAAAGATTCCTGGCGCGGAACGCACCACCGTGACCGTCCCCGTGGTGGTCGTATTATTGGAATTGGTGACGGTCATCGTCACGCTGGCTCCGTCGGGAACATTGGATGGAATCACCAAGTTGATCTGTGAAGGTGCGACGAAAAACAATCCGCAATCGGTATTGGCAATGCGAACGCGAACTCCGCCAAGCGTGGTTGGCAGCGGTGCCGTGTTGGCAATGAACACCTGGTTGTTCTGAGTCGTGAACGTGCCGAAAGCGGCGACAATGGTGTCGGGAGTAATGACTTTGTCGGTCGCAAAGCTGGCGGCATTTACCGCTGAAACCTGTGCCTGTGCCGTAACAACCGCTCCTGCAATTGTAATCAGCAAGGCGACAAACAATGCTCGAAACACGTTCGAGCAGTATGGTGTTGAAATGGTCTTCATGGTCTTCTCCTAATGGAAGTCTGGATATATCGAAATCCTTCGCGGGAATCGGTACTCAACTGGAATAACCCGCGAATTCAAAGGCGATGATTCAAGCTCTGGGAATAAGGGGGCGGTGTAAACTGTTGTTCAATCGCCAATCTATCCGGCTCTGATATTTGCGTCAAGCTGGATTTGGCCGGTGTCAAACCTGATGGTTCTGTCCCGTTATGCCCGCAGTTAGATTCGTTTGCCGGCGATTCAGCCGACTTTTTTTGCGCAATTGCCAATCCCATACCCTTGCAGTAGCATCCCTCCTCGAAAATCAAAACTAAATGCTTCAACCAAATATATCGAGCAATGATCCTGGCTTTGCAGGGTGATTTCCTCTTCAACTCAACCAATCGGGAGTGTATTCCGATCAGGAAGAGTTTCAACGCCCACTTGTCCTGGTTTATTCCGGGCGATTAACCGGCAGGAGCCGGAAGGAGAATCTCACTTTATGATTACACAACCTTTACGTTTTTCCCGAACAGCGATTGCAACTCTGTTGCTGATGCTGTGCGGTGTCGGGTTGGCACAACAAGCCGCCACTGCAACCATCGAAGGAATCGTGACCGATCCGAATAACGCCGTTGTTGTCGGAGCCAAAGTCACGGTCCGCAACGTGGACACTGGTCAAGTACGCGATATCACCACAGATGCCAATGGCATTTATCGGTTGCCTGCGCTGCAACCCGGCACGTATGAACTGTCGGCCTCCGCGTCAGGATTCAGCGAAAACAAATACGGCAGAATCACATTGCTGGTCGGCCAAAAACTGAATCTTGACCTGAGCTTGCGCGTCAACGTCAGCGAATCGGTGACCATCATTGACGCTGCGCCCATTGTGGAAACCACGCGCACCAACGTCAGCAGTTCAGTCAATGCCCGCGCCGTTTCGGAATTGCCGGTCAATGGGCGCAACTTTCTGGATTTCGTCACGCTGACGCCCGGAGTCGTGCGCGACCCGCGCCAGGGCGACCTATCATTCGGCGGCCAGCGTGGCACGCTCAACAGTGTGCAGATTGACGGCGTGGATAACAACAATCTGTTTTTCGGCCAGTCGCTGGGCCGCACCGGTTCAGGCCGCGCGCCGTATCAGTTCAGCCAGGACGCCGTGCAGGAATTTCAGGTCAATACCAACACTTTTTCGGCAGAGTTGGGACGCGCCGCTGGCGGCATCGTCAACGTCGTCACCAAATCCGGCACGAACGAATTTCACGGCACGGGATTTTGGTTTTACCGCGACCGCGCGCTGAACGCCAACAGCCTGCGCTTTGACGCGGGCTACAACAACTTCGCCGCCGCCAACGGCGGCAACGCCCGCGAAGCCGCGTTTTTGCCCAACGGTCGCAGCTTCGACACGCGCGCCACACTGCCCGGAGGCATCGCCAATCCGACGCGCAACACCGTCATCGGTACGCCGACCAAACCGCCCTATCACTTCAACCAATTCGGCGGCAATCTGGGCGGGCCGATCAAAAAAGACCGCGCGCATTTCTTCTTCAACTACGACGGCCAGCGCAGCACGACCAACAACATCGTCGCCTTCGGCAATTCGCCGGCAGCCAACGATACCGCCGGCACGACGGCGTTCAATCAGTTGCTGCAACGATTCGGCGCCAGCTATCCGCGTTCGTTCAATCAGGATGTTTACCTGGGCAAAGTGGACTGGCAGGTGGATGCCGCCAACCGTCTGTCGGTGCGCTACAACCGGCAGGAATTCACCGGCGTGAATCTGGAAAACGGCGGCCCGACTTCTGCACAGGAACGCAGCGGCAACAGTCTGGTCAACACCGACACGGTCACCGTAACACTGACCACCGCATTTTCGCCGCGCGTGCTGAACGAATTCCGCACCCAAATGGCGCGCGACAAACAGCCCGGTTTGGCCAACAGCGACAACCCCGAAGCCGAAGTTCGCGAAGGTGGCGTCAGCGTGGTCTTTTTCGGGCGCAACAATTTCAGCCCGCGCGAAACCAGTTTGCGCAAATTCCAATTCGTGGACAACGTCACACTGCTCGCCGGTAAACATAATTTCAAAGCCGGTGTGGATGTGAACATCGAAAAGATCAAAAACTTCTTTCCCGGCTTGTTCGGCGCGCAATATGTGTTCAATTCGTTGGCCGATTTCCAGAACAATCTGCCCTCGCGATTCACACAGGCTTTCGGCGGCGACGGCACGACCGGCCCGACTTCGCGCCCGAACTTCAATGAATACTCGTTCTTCGTGCAGGATGATTGGCGCGCGACGTCGCAACTGACCCTGAACTTCGGCGTGCGATACGACGCGCAAGTCATGAAACGTCCGCCGACCAGAAATCAAAGCGCTTCGCTGTTGGCGGCGGGAATTGAAACCGACCGCTTGGACAACGATTACAACAACATCGCGCCGCGTTTGGCGTTTGCTTACAAACCGTTCAAATCGCGCGACAATGTCGTCGTGCGTGGCGGTTACGGGTTGTTTTACGGACGTACGCCCGCCATCGCGTTTGGCACGGCGCACACGCAAAACGGCGTCAACGTCGCCAGTTTGAGTTTCAACCTGTCGCCGACCGTGCGGTTGCCGTTTAATTATCCCGGACGTTTTTCCAGCGTGCGCGACATTCCCTGCTCGCTGTTTTCAGGGTCAGCGGTCGCCCTCTGTCAGGCGCAAGGGCCGTTTGCGACCATCACGCCGAACCTGTTCGTGATGGCGCGCGATTTCCAGCAACCCTACACACAACAAGGCAGTTTCGGCATCGAATACGGCGTCAACAAAAATCTGGCGTTGCGCGCCTCTTACCTGCTGGTCAAAGGCAATGATCTTTCACGCACGCGCGACATCAATCTGCTGCCGACCGTGACACGCGGCACTGCGGCGGCGACGGGCAGCGGCGCGCCGACCTTCACCTTCCAGCGGCATCCTGGTGCGCAAGGCGCGCCCACGCGCCCGATTGCGGGATTTGGCCGCATCGCACAATTCGAGAATACGGGCAATTCGCAATATCACGGCTTCACTTTTGAAGTCGTTCGTCGAATGGCTCAACACTTCGAGTTCACGGCGGCGTACACCTGGTCGAAGGTGATTGACGATGCCCCAGACGCGACCTCGGTTGTGGCGCTCAATGCCGGCGACGATGGCAAGATGGCGCAGTATCCGCTCAATCTGCGTGATGAACGCGGGGTAGGCAACGCGGACGTGCCGCATCGGTTCGTTTTCAACGGCACCTGGGACTTGAGCTATTTCGGCAATCTGCCCGGCGCAGCCAAAACGATCATCAACGGCTGGCAATTCAGCTCAATTGTCCAGGCGCAATCGAATTTCCCCTTCTCGCGGCGGCTGGGCAACGTGGATTTGACCAACGATGGCAACTCGTTTTCCGACCGCGTGCCGCAATTCGGACGCAACACCGAACGACTGGAAAAAATCGTCAACGTGGATTTCCGCCTGACCAAAGTTTTCCAACTGCGCGAAAAAGTCCAACTGAAATTCTTCGCGGAGTT
>JAEUQP010000957.1 GCA_016789645.1 Acidobacteriota bacterium
CACCAATTAGAAACCATGTTGAACAAATACCATTTTGTCCTGGCTTCCGGTTCACCTCGGCGCGCGGAACTATTGCGCGCTGCAGGGTTTGAATTCGCGATTCGCGTTGCCGATGTGGACGAATCCGTTTTGCCGAACGAAGCGCCGCACGATTACGTCGCGCGGCTTTCGCGCGAAAAAGCGCTGGCCGTCGCCGCTGAAGGCGAAATCGTGTTAGGCGCGGACACGACGGTCGTCGTGTTGAATGAGATCATCGGCAAACCCGAAAACGACGAAGACGCTGCGCGAATGTTGCGAATGCTCAGCGGCCAATGGCACGACGTGCTAACCGGCGTTTCCGTAGTCAGGAACCATCAGGTTCGGTCAGAAGTCGCCGTCACGCGCGTGAAATTTGCCGAATTGAGCGAAGACGAAATTGGCTGGTACGTCGCCAGCGGCGAGCCAATGGACAAAGCCGGGGCGTATGGCATTCAAGGGTACGCTTCGCGTTTCGTCGAACGCATCGAAGGGAGTTATTCCAATGTGGTGGGATTGCCGGTGCAGATGGTTTATCAAATGATTGCGGATTTCGGATTACGGATTGCGGATTGAATTGCCGTCAAAGCCTTTTCAAATCCGCAGTCCGCAATCCACGATCCGCAATCAAAAGATTCCATTCAGTTGCAGTAAATGCCCCATCTTCTCTTTTTTGGTGAGCAGATATTTGAACGCGGGCTGTTTGGCACTAATTTCCAGCGGCACACGTTCGACGATTTCCAACCCGGCGTTTCTGAGAGCGCGAACCTTGTCCGGATTGTTCGACATCAGCTTCAGCCGCTGCGCGCCTAACAGTTTGATGACTTCGGCGCACTGGCCATACTCGCGTTCGTCAACGCCGAATCCCAGGCGAACGTTGGCTTCGATGGTGTCCGCGCCTTCGTCCTGCAGGGCGTAAGCGGCAATCTTGTTGACGATGCCAATGCCGCGCCCTTCCTGTTGCTGATATACGATGATGCCTTTTCCTTCGGACTGAATCAGCTTCATCGCGCGTTGCAATTGCGGGCCGCAATCGCATTTCAACGAATGGAATACATCGCCAGTCAAACACTGGGAATGGATGCGAACCAAAGTTGGTTCCTGAGCCTTGATTTCTCCTTTGACCAGGGCGACGAATTCTTCATCGCTGGTCGTGCTGCGAAATCCTACGATGCGGAAAGGGCCGTACTCCGTCGGCAATTTTGCCTCGGCTTCTTTCTGAACCGTGAATCCTGCTGTTGCTCGGTCTTGCTGTTGATTCAAACTAGTTTCCTCCTTCAAAAATTGATAACCGATGTTGCGCTGGTTCACTGCAATATCAAACGGACTATAAGAGCCGCTTGTGCGAATGGTCAACAAGAGCGTCCGGCTGACATTTCGCATAACATAGAATACGCCATCCAATCCGGTTCGGATGTATGCCACATCACGGAACTTGTCCAGGATGGCAGCGCGGCTCTTGAGAAAAAGCGGCTAGCCCGATATACACGCTGACGATGGGTATCACATTCATTCTTTTCATCACACTGCTGGCAATTGCAACCGGAACCTGGCTCAGTTGTCTGGTCTGGGACAAGGCGTCGTTGCGGCTTCGATTATCTGCTGGCACGGTGGTCGGCCTAGCGCTTTTGTCTTGGATTGCGTATCTGTCTGCGCTGGCGTTTGGCTTGAACAAATTGTCCATCGGCTTGACGGTGGCAATTCTGGCTGCCGGATTCTCCGCGCTGGTGGGCAAAGTTTCATTCAAGCAATTCCGCGCCGGTTTGGAAACAAGTAAGTTGGATAAAACCGCGTTGATGTATTACGCAGCCTGGACGGCATTGCTGGCCTGGCTGTTCAGCCGCGTGGTGATGTTTTATCCCGACGGGTTACACACGGCTCCCGCCAATAATTTCGGCGATTTGCCATTTCATTTCGGCGTCATCACTTCGATGGCGTATGGCGAAAATCTGCCGCCGCAAAATCCCATCTTTGCCGGAATGAAGTTCACCTATCCGTTTTTGATAGATTTTCTGACGGCGTTTTTCATCCGTTGCGGAGCCGATTGGCGCGCGGCGTTTTTGGTTCCCAATCTGGCGCTGGCGTTGTCGCTGGTGTGCGTCGTTGAACTGATGGCAAGGCGCATCACGAACAACCGACTGGCGGGATGGATTGCTCCGGTGATTTTCCTGTTCAACGGCGGATTGGGGTTCATCAATTTCTTTCGCCAGATGGCAGAATTTTTTGCCGATCCCGAACAAGCCAAACTCGGCTTGGTGCATTTTGTGACGCACCTGCCGAACGCGTACACCATGAACGCCGATTTGGC
>JAEUQP010001031.1 GCA_016789645.1 Acidobacteriota bacterium
GGCTGAACGGTTGTCGTTCGCGCCGGATTGCGGATTGAGCCAGACGGCACGATGGGCAGCGCGGCAGAAACTTAACAACATGGTCGCCGGTGTGAAGCTGGTGAAAAAGGAGCTTGGATTTTGACGATTGAAACGACCGAATTGGTCAAACCCGTTTTAAGCAATGACGAATTTCTGGCGGACGTAAAAGCGTCGAGCCAAACTGCCGACGAATTTCATTTGTGGTGGCTGGGGCAATCAGGATTCCTGTTGCAGTGGAATGGTCGCCATTTGCTGTTCGATCCGTACCTGTCAGATTCGCTGACGAAAAAATACGCTGCGACCGACAAACCGCATGTGCGAATGACGGAAATCGTCATTGATCCGGCTCGGCTGGATTTCATTGATGTAGTCACGTCCACGCACAATCACACGGATCATCTGGATCACGAAACTTTATTGCCGTTGATGGCCGCGAATCCGAATTTGAAGCTGGTCATCCCCGAAGCCAATAGAGCCTTTGCCGCTGACCGGTTGAAATGCGCCGCCGATTGGTTGGTAGGCAGTGACGACGGCGAAACCGTTCAACTTGGTGAATTTGAAATCACGGGGTTGGCCGCCGCTCACGAAGAAATCGAATTTGACGAAGAAGGTCGCTGCACACATCTGGGTTACATCGTGCGCTTCGGCGATTTCACGATCTATCATGCCGGAGACAACAAAGGCTTTGACGGAATGGCCGAAGAGTTATTGGCCGCAGTTGATGGTCGCAACATTGACATAGCTCTGTTGCCGATCAATGGCCGCAAAGCGGAACGCCGCGTGCCTGGCAATTTCTGGGGCCACGAAGCCGCCAAATTTGCCAAAGACATCAACGCCGCGCTAGCGATTCCGATGCATTACGAAATGTTTCAGTTCAACACCGAATCGCCGGAGGAATTCGTCGCCACGTGCGAAGAGCTTGGCCAGCCCTATCGCGTGTTGAAATGCGGCGAACGGTTTAGCAGTAAGCAGTAATTGAGTTCAAAAATTTTCTTCCACGAAGGCACACGAAGAAAGCACGAAGAAGAATTTGGATAGGATTCACAGGATTTTTCAGGATGAAGCATTTTGCTGTGTCAGTAGCCCGACCGTCAGGAAGGGCTTGGGTTTGGCCAAAAGCCCTTGCTTACGCGCGGGCTACTGACACTTGCATAAATCCAATCCTGTTCCATCCTGTAAATCCTGTCTAAAAAATTCCCTTCTTCGTGTCCTCTTTGTGCGTCTTCGTGGAAGAACCTTCTGATAGGTTTTTCCGATGCAAGCAGATTTTCTTTCTGGCCTGAACGCGCAGCAGCGCGAAGCCGTCATCACCACCGAAGGCCCTGTTTTGTTGCTGGCTGGAGCCGGCAGCGGCAAGACGCGCGTCATTACGTTTCGCATCGCGCATCTGATTGAAAACGGCGTGTACCCCAACAACATTCTGGCCGTCACCTTCACCAACAAAGCCGCAGGCGAAATGAAGGAGCGTGTGGAAAAGTTGTTGGAAGGTGTGCCGCGCAATAGTTCGCCGCTGCTTTCGACGTTTCACTCGCTCTGCGTTCGCATCTTGCGGCGAGATATTGAACAGCTTGGCAAAGGCTACACGCGGTCTTTCACGATTTACGA
>JAEUQP010000970.1 GCA_016789645.1 Acidobacteriota bacterium
CAAATGTCATACTCGCTCCTGTGGTTGTCCGCGCAAGCCATGGAAGCTCGCGCAAGCAGTCTTTTTGTAAGTTCAGCGCAACGTCAGCAATTTGCGCCGCAAATCAGCAATGTCAGCGTTTGATTGGTAAGTCAGGATTGCGGAAGTGTTATATCGAAAGTCCATTGAAGCGGCAAGGCTGATGAAATAAAACGGCGGCGCATGAAACGCCGCCGTTTGTCTGTGCTCAAGTCACCAAAGAGTGAATCGCTTCTGGCGACTCGATGTTGGTTTTAGTAGAGGTCGAAGCGGTCGAGGTTCATCACTTTGGCCCAAGCCTTCACGAAATCCTGCACGAACTTCGTTTTGCTGTCGGCCTCAGCATAAAACTCCGCCACGGCGCGCAGTTCGGAATTCGATCCGAAAATCAGGTCAACCGGAGTCGCCGTCCACTTGGCCTTGCCCGTTGCACGATCAACGCCTTCGTAGATACCTTCCGACGAAGAAGATTTGTTCCACTTGGTGCTCATGTCGAGCAGGTTGACGAAGAAATCATTCGACAACGCTCCCGGCTTATCAGTGAAGACGCCATGTTTCGCCCCACCAGCGTTAGCATTCAGCACGCGCAGGCCTCCAACCAGAACAGTCATTTCGGGAACGGAAAGCGTCAACAAGTTTGCTTTCTCCACCAGCATCACCGCCGGCGACAGACGCTCGCCTTTGTTGAAATAGTTGCGGAAACCATCCGCCGTCGGTTCCAGTGGAGCGAAAGACAACGCATCGGTTTGCGCTTCGGTGGCATCCACACGACCCGGCGTGAAAGGCACCGTAACGTTGTGCCCCGCAGCCTTTGCCGCTTGTTCGATGGCTGCGCTGCCACCCAACACGATCAAGTCAGCCAACGAAACTTTCTTGCCGCCGACAGCCGTGCGATTGAAATCTTTCTGAATGGTTTCCAGCTTCGCCAACACCTTGCTCAATTCAGCCGGATTGTTGACTTCCCAATCCTTTTGCGGAGCCAGACGAACGCGCGCGCCATTCGCACCGCCGCGCATATCCGTGCCGCGGAACGTGGACGCGGAAGCCCAAGCTGTCCGAATCAGTTCCGGGCCAGTCAATCCCGATGCGAGGATTTTGGCTTTCAACGCAGCGATATCTTTCGCATCAATGGTTTTGTAAGCGACCTTGGGAAGCGGGTCTTGCCAACTCAGGTCTTCTTTCGGAACTTCCGGACCAAGGTAGCGAGAACGCGGCCCCAAGTCGCGGTGCGTCAGCTTGAACCAAGCCTTGGCAAACGCCAGATTGAATTCTTCTGGATGCTCCAGAAAGCGTTTGGCAATTTTCTGATAACTTGGGTCAAACTTCAGCGCCAGATCGGTGGTGAACATGATCGGCGTATGACGTTTGGACGGATCGTGTGCGTCCGGTACGGTGTTGGCAGCTTTACCACCAGCAGGAATCCACTGAGTCGCTCCGGCGGGACTCTTGGTTTGCACCCAGTCATAAGCAAACAGGTTGGCCAGGTATTGCGAACTCCATGCCGTCGGCGTGGCAGTCCACGCGCCTTCCAGACCGCTGGTGACGGTGTCACCCGCATTGCCTTTGCCGCACTTGTTCGTCCAGCCGAATCCCTGCTCTTCAATGCCTGCTGCCGCCGGTTCGGGGCCAGTGCATTTGCCCGGATCGTGCGCGCCGTGCGCTTTGCCAAACGTGTGGCCACCCGCAATCAGCGCGACCGTTTCTTCATCATTCATCGCCATGCGACCAAACGTGTCCCGAATGTCTCTGGCCGCAGCCAGCGGATCCGGCTTGCCGTTCGGGCCTTCCGGATTCACATAAATCAGCCCCATCTGAACTGCGGCAAGCGGGTTCATCAGTTTGCGGTCTCCGCTGTAACGCTGATCATCGAGCCATTTCTTTTCCGGTCCCCAATAAACCGTGTCCGGTACCCAATCGTCTGCGCGTCCACCGGCAAAGCCGTAAGTCTTCAATCCCATGGATTCGATGGCGACGTTTCCGGCCAACACCATCAGGTCAGCCCAGGAAAT
>JAEUQP010000972.1 GCA_016789645.1 Acidobacteriota bacterium
GGCGCAGAAGAAACAGGTTGAGGATGAGATGGCCGTTCGTGCGCGTCCATATGAGCAGTTCATTGCCTCGGCAGCGGTGAAGCATGAGGCTGATCCGTTCCTGCTTTGTGTCGTGGGATATTTGGAAACCCGCTTCAATCCTGCCGCCATCAGCAAACGTGGCGCGCGCGGGATCATGCAGTTTATGCCAGCCACCGCCGCACGTTATGGCCTCAGCGATCCGCACAATCCGCAAGCTGCGATTGATGCAGCGGCGCGTTATCTCCGCGATCTTGCCGTCCGCTTTGATCATCGCGCTGATCTGGTGCTGGCAGCGTACAACGCCGGCGAGGCTACAGTTGAAGCCTATCTGAAAGGACAAACGGTCATCGTTGGCAGTCGAATCATCAATCCGAAAGGGGTCGTCACCGGAGGCATCCCGCCTTACCGCGAAACCCGCTCTTACGTTGCGCGAGGGATGGCACTACTGAAAACGCTTCGCTCCAATTCACCATCCTTCACGCAGCAGGTCGGCTCAAAAATGAAAAGCGACTCCGGCCAGGAAGAAAAGGGTGAACTGACGCAAGGCTTGGTTCGCAACAGCATTCGCGCAATCAGTCATTCAGAACCAGACACCGCGCAATTTCCGATTCGATCGAATGTTCACAGACGCTCGATCTATTTTGGAAGAGGACGCGAAGAAGAATGATCACCCACGGCTGAGAATGGGGGGAAACTGGATTTCACCAGACCCGTGTCAAAATCGCCCTGCAAAAATCCAGACTCATCATCGCAATCACAATTCCTAGACCTGCCTGAAAACCCTCCAACCCTGAAAAGGCCCTGGTTCACAGGCGATCAGCTTGTGGCATTCAAATTGAAGTACCCCCGGCGTTCCGATTGAGAGGCTCTGCTCGGAGCTTCCCCGCATCACATTCGTAAAAGAAGGGGGCGACGATGACAAACACCGATTTGCCACAAGTCAACGATGGTCTTTGGTCGGCAACTCCACTTGATGAGAAAAGGGACAAACCGCCAATGGCTGTAGTTTCATCTCCAGATGTCGAGCCACGCCTCATTGTCTACCGCGATCCGGCTGACGTGCGAACCAGCTTTCAACTGCTCACGACGCTGCTCATCGTACTCTGTTTGCTCATGCTGAGCGCGCTCGGCAATGCATACCAATACTGGCGGCGGCCTGACCGCATTGTGGTTGATCGTTCAAGCGGGCAGGTGCTGATGATTAATGACCGGGAGTACGGCGAAGCAGATGCTGTAAAGATGATGCCGGATCAGCCGGGCGAGGCCGACAAGAAATATCTTGTGAGCGAGTACGTCCGGTTGCTGTACGCGGTCAATCCGGCGACGCGCGCGGCTGATCTGAAGGCGGCGTTGGAAATGATGGTTCCGCAATCGGCAGCGCGATTCGCAGCTTATCTGAAAGATCACCACATCCTCGAACAGCAGCGCGCTGAATCCTGGCAGGCGGTCTGGACTCCGCAAGACACGAGCGTTGACCGGCTCGATCCATATACGTTGCGCGTGATCGGCAAACAGGAAATCACCAAAGTCATCAACAACGCAGTCGTCCGCGAAACGAAGCAACTGCAATTGACCATCAAGCTCGTCGCCGATCCGGCCGGGCGCAATGATGCCAATCGCAGAATGGGCTTTCTGGTCGCCGCGATTGATTACAAAGAACTCGGTTCCTCGTGAAGCGAGGGCGTAGAAGGAGAACACAAATGAAACGATGGCTGAACTCAGGCTGCTTTTTCGTGGCGCTTGCTCTGGCGATGTCGCAAATGATTCCACCAGTCGCAGCGCAGACGAAAAAAACGAAAAAGCATCAACAGGAGAAAACAACGCCACCGCAAATGCCGCCGGTGCTGGTCGTCAACAATCCAGCGCCGCAGTATCTGTCAGGAGAAGTCAGCGTGGCAGTGCGTGGCAATGAAAATCCGATCATTCGCCTGGGGCTGGCGCAGAACGGCGTGGCGCTCGTCGAATTCCCGGCCAGTGATCGTTTCTTTGCGATCAATCCGGGCAATCCCGAGCTGGTGACAATTGAGGATTCTCCGACCAAAGAGACCGACCGCTTTTTCGT
>JAEUQP010000982.1 GCA_016789645.1 Acidobacteriota bacterium
GGTTCGCCTGAACGGGAATCCAGCAATCGAACCGGCGCGCCCAGCGGATAAAACAACAATCCGGCTCCGTTGATGTCATTAGCTTCAGCGCTGTAATAGCCCAGCACATCCACAACGATGTTCGTCGTCGCCAGCGAAAAAATCCTGAACGCGCCATCCGCTCCTAAGCCGACGTTGAATGGCGTATTGACGATGTCGCCGCCGACGTAATTGCCGTTCGACACCAATGGCGGACTCGCTTGATTCGGATACAGCGTGATGAACCCGGCTCCGGCGGGATTGACGACCGTTGCGTTGCCGACCAAAGCCAATGCCGCATTTGGAATCGTCACGCCGCTGCAAGTCACGCGTCCCTGTTGAACCCGCGACGTGCCACCAGGAATTGGCGTTCCCGGCGTATCGCAGCCCGGTTCGCCGGAACGCGTTTCCAGCAACCGAATCGGTTGCGGCAACGGATGAAAGTACAAGCCTCCGGCTCCCGGCGGAGCGTAATAGCCTGTCACATCAATCACGACATGGGTCGTCGTCAACGCGTGAATTTTGAACGCGCCATCCGGCCCCAATCCCACTGTGAAGACGTTGTTGACGATTTCGCCCGCGACGAAATTCGAATTGGCCACCAGCGGACGGCTGGCATTGCTGGGATACAAGGTCACGAATCCGCCGCTGTTCGGCACAGGGGTGATGTTTCCAGTGATGGCCAGCGCGTTGGACGGAATTGTCACATTGCTGCACGTTCGCCGGGCCAGTTGCGTGCGATCCACGCCAGCGGCAATCGGCGTTCCCGGCGCGTCGCATCCTGGCTCTCCGGCGCGCGTATCCAGCAACCGAATCGGTTGCGGCAACGGATAAAACACAAGTCCGCCTCCGCTGAACGTCGCCGTGTACGTTGCGTCTGAAGTCGGCGTCGAAATCGTGTGCGTCGCCGTTCCGCCGTCCGACCAATTGTTAAACGTGTATGTCGTCGCGCCAATGGTTTGCGGCGAAACGACGCCGATGCTGCGCACGATGCCGACAACGGAACTCGTCGTATGCGGAGAAACCACCGGTTGGCCGTCTAGCGTTAATTGCAATCCGGCGGGACTGGAATTCAGCGTCAGATTGACGACGCGCGGGTTGATGTCGCGGAAGACCGAATGTTGCATCCCGCCCGCGTCGGTGACCGTCAGATGAATGCGATACCAGACGTTCGTCGCCGTTTCGCCTGTGGTGGGAATGACGAACGATCCGCTGGTCACGCCGCTGAAGGGCGGAATGAACGGATGCGTGTGTGTGTCGTGATGAAAAACGACTTCCCACGTGAACGCGCTCGCCGGCAACGTGCCTTGATCGGGATCGGTTCCGGTTCCTGCAAAGTTGATGGTTTCGCCTCCGCTGTACAACGTGCCGACGGCGGGCTGCGTGATTGTCGCGGTAGGTGGTTGATTCGTCGTCACCGTCAACGTCGCCGCGTTGCTGGTGTCATTGCCAAAGGTGTTGCTGACGAAGCAGGTGAACTGCGCGCCGTTGTCGCCAATCACTGCCGGAGGCGTGGTGTAACTGGCGGCGTTGGCTCCGTTGATGTCCATGTTGTTCTTTCGCCATTGATAACTGAGCGGCGCAGTTCCCGAAGCCGTCACACTGAAGGTCGCTGTCTGGCCAGTGGTGACGGTTTGATTGGCCGGATGTTGAGTAATCGTCGGCGCTTGATTGGCCGTGTACTGAATGCGCCACAACTGGCCGCCGTTGCCGCGTTGCAGGTAATACAAACTGCCGTCGTTGGCGACCTGCAAATCCACGGGCAAGGACAAGCCCGTCGCAAACGAAGTCGCTGCGCCCACGCCGGGCGGCGAAGCCGGATCAATGTATTTGATCCAGCCCGCGCAGTAATCCGCCAAATAGTATTTGCCGACATATTGCGCCGGAAAGGTCGCACTCGTCGGATTGTAAAACGCTCCGCCCGTGATGGCGCAGGTGCTGGCGTCGTTTGAATACCAGTAAATCGGATCGCGGAAGTTTGGGTTTGTCGGGGAACATGGGCTTTCGCAAGTCGGCCAGCCGTAATTCGATCCGGCAATGCCGTCGTTGACTTCTTCCCAGGTCACCTGGCCCACGTCGTTGATAAACATTCGCCCGGTTCCCGGCTGAAACGCGAAGGTGAACGGATTTCGCAATCCCAACGTCCAGATGGATCGGTTGTTCCCTGTGGCCGTGTTGAAAAACGGATTGTCGCTGGGAATCGTGCCGTCGGAATTCAATCGCAGCATTTTGCCCAGCCGGTTGTTCAGCGTTTGCGAATTGCTGGGGACGGCGTTTTCGCCGACGGCAACGTACAGCTTGCCATCCGCCCCGAAATGCATGGCTCCGCCGTTGTGATTGGTGGCAGAAAGGGTTTCCAGATCAGCCAGAATGAATTCGCTGCCTGCTTGCACGACATTGCCGTTGGCGGTGAAACGGCTGATGCGATTGTGAATCGGCGAAGTCGAAGTCGTGTAATACACATAAAT
>JAEUQP010000983.1 GCA_016789645.1 Acidobacteriota bacterium
CTGGCCACCAGCGCCCGCCAACGCCGCGGATCGCGACTGATCGGCGCATCCCCGCTCTGCGCAAGCGGCAAACTATCCACCTGAGAGAGCGACACCAACCGCTCCGGCGGCCCCTGCCGCTCTTTCTCCTGAGGCTCGGCCTCCTGCCGAAACACCGATCCCGCCCCCTCTGGCGCTCCCAGCGATACCCAACGCTGGGGAAGCAGCAGAACGCCTAAAACCATTATCAAAGCGAGTGTGTAGATTCGTTTCATGTGAAGCCTCTGTTCAGGGTTTAAGACCAAGAGAGCAAAAAACAAATTCCTGGCAGCCGAAATTGCCAGTCAAGTTTTGTGATTTGCGTTAAATCTAAAGCCGCCGAGTGCTCAAATGAGTGCCTCTGAGTTTGGCAGATTCCAGTGAGTGAGGAGCACGTTCGGTAGCAGAAAGTTCGTGAAGAAATTTGCCGGAAACAGATCGGGAGTTTAGGGGAGGCCCGGTAACCTGTCAACGGACTTGATTGAAATGACGGGCAAAAGCCGCCAGAGACTGTTTGGGTTGCTTTTGCCCGTATTGATCAGGTAACGCCGTTATCAAGTGCGAGGCGGAAAAACGCCTTGCAGCGCGATATTGAAGTAAAGCGTCAGGTACGGCTGCATGTTGTTATGCGGCTGATCTCCACCAGCAGGAGCCAGTGAATTGGGGCTCATGGCAGTAAGGTTGGCATTGGTGGTAGTTTGATATAAACGGCCACCAACAGAATTGGCCAACGTTATGCCCTGGGTGAGCGTTCCTTGCGTCCCGTCTTCAGTTGAAGCCATCAACATATGACTGTGTGATGGAATTTCAGACTCGAGAAGCGAGACTGTTTCGGATCCGCCCGTTTCTCCCAAATCGTGCAGTGAAAGACCCGGCCCCTGGCCTGGATGCATGGGAGCCCGTCCCTGCAAATCGGGAAGTGCAAAGTTGGATTTGCCGTTTCCGCCATAGGTCGTTCCTAACAGCGAAAACAGAGCAGTGTTTTGTGACAATGGCAATAATTGTCCGTCACACCACGCCCAACCTCTGGGCGCAAAGTTAAACGGAAAAATTCGAATCTCGGCAACAAATGGGTCCGCCATAAATAAATCTCCTTTGGAAACATCCTACCGCGACAGCTTGTTCGCTGACTCCACGGCGCAACGAACATCATCAGCGGTTGGAAATACTTTTTAAGTTCATATCCCGTTCAATCGGCGCGCTCAACGTCAAGTTGGCAATCAAGTTGGCGTGGGGAAAATGCCGAACAACGAAATGATGAAGTCCACACAGAGATAAGGTTGAAAGTTGGTATGCGGTTGGCTCCCACCGACAGAAGTGATGGCGGTTGCAGCCATGGCTGCAACCGCCGTCTCCGGAGCATACGGGGTAACAACCGTCGAAGTGGCAAGCACGTTGTTGGCCGGACTCGCTTGTGTGCCGTTCGCTGTAGAACCCAGCAGCGGGTGAGAGTGTGCAGGAATTTGCGAAACGGTCAGGGTGACCTCTTCCACGCCGCCTGTTTCGGCCAGAACAAAACCGTTACCTTGATGAACGGGGATTCGGCCACGCAAATCCGGCAAGGCAAAGGTAGATTGCCCGTCGCCGCCATAAGTTGTGCCGATTAATTGAAACAGCGTTTCATTCTCGGAAATCGGAAGCAGTTGACCTTCGCAAAACATCCACCCAGCCGGAGCGAAGTTGCCTGCAAACATTCTGATTTCGCCTACGTATGGTTGTGCCATTGATAATCTCCTTAATTCGGTGATGGGAAGATGCCTTGCAGTGCAATGCAGAAGGTTAAAGTCAGAAAGGGCTGCATATTCAAATGCGCCTGACTGCCGCCAACATTGGCTACGCTGCCTGCATTCAAGCTGACGAGGTTTGCGGCACCGCCATACACGTTGCCCGGGTCTTGTGCTAACACGTTGCCGCCATTCACCGTGCGGGGATTTACGGAATTACCCACAGCGGTTGACCCCTGAAGCACATGCACGTGTGTTGGTATTTCGGAGATCGAAAGTGTATGGGCCTGCTCGCCACCACGCTCGCCTAGCGTGTGACCGCTGCCAACGTGAATTGGCACGCGTCCTCGCAAATCAGGCAAGGCAAAGTTCACGCGTCCGTCACCGCCGAAAGTCGTGCCAAGTAGCGCAAAAAGCCCCTGATTCTGGTTAATGGGGAGTAATTGGCCGTTGCAAAGCGCCCAGCCTCTGGGCGCAAAGCCAAACGACATAATTCTGATTTCTGACAGGAATGGTTCTGCCATTGTTTGTCTCCTTGGAACAGGTAATGCGGGATAACAACGTCTGAAATCTCACCACAAACTCCTGCTCGAGATAGTGATTTCACTGTCAGGTCAGTTCTGGCTAATCAGGAAAAAAGCCATAAAACACCGCTGGCTGTCTGAATAGACAAAACCGCCATGCATTGGGAGTTGGAAACAGATTGGTTGATAAGGATTCCGCCAAACGACCGTTTGCCTGGTGGAATAGGGGCGAACAACTGAACTTCTTTTGGTACTAAGTTTGGATGACAGTTTTTACACTGTCAGTTTGATAAGGCGTCGCGATTCTAGGTGTGAGGGGAAAGCAAGTCAATGCTGCTGTGAAACTTTTTTCTCAATTCAACTTTTGCATTGATTGAAGATTGGTCGCGAGGTCAGGTTTAGCAGTTGTCCCGTGATGGAAGTAAAAACAAAAGTGCGGTTTGATCAGGCAAACCGCACTTTGAATGATGAGTTTTTGAAGATTTGATTTTTGGCGTTCATTGCTTCGGCATCTTGTCGCCGCGTCGGATCAGCGTGTGCAACACGCCTTTGTCATCGCGGTGAAAGATGGCGACGTTGTTTTTGATCTGGCCGTAAAAAACCACTTCCCCCCGATCATTGATGGCCGGCTGGGTAAACTGATTGAACAAGTCCAGTTCATTTTTGGCGCCAGGAATTTTCTGATCTACCAGAGCGATGGTTTCGATGCCTTTGGCGGTTTTGATAAACATTCCGCGGTTGCGTCCGCCGAGCAAGCCAATGAAGGCGATTTCGCCGCGCGAATTGACCGCCGGAGACAGAAAGTCTTCAAACTTACCCGCGCCGGGAACCAGGTCTCCGCGTTTGGCAATGATTTCGATCGGTCCATTCGCCGGTTTGAAGAACAAAGCGCGTCCAGCCGTCGGGCCATCGTAAAAGCCGGAAAACACCACATCGCCTTTGTTGTTGATTGCCGGTGGCCGATTGCCAAAGCCCAGATAAGTTGTGCCTTTGACCGGCGAGGGGCGGCCAACGTAAGCGATCAACTCCAATCCTTTCGGACGGTGAACGAAGATTCCGCTTTTTTCACCAATGCGCGCCATGAAGGCGATTTCATTCTGATCGTTGATCGGAGTCGGGTAGTAATGTTCGGAAAAGGTTTCTTCGCCGCCAAGGATGCCGACCTTTTGCCCGCTGCGGACAAGCAAGCGCAATTCGCCATTTTCGACCAGGAAAATGCCTTTTCCATCCGGGTCGCTGTACATGCCGACAAACGCTGACACGCCTTTGGAATTTGTCGAAGCATTGCTGAAGCCGCTGAAATGCGAAGGCATTTTCGGCACTTCGTCGCCCAACTTGACCAGGGTTTTCAACCCCTGAGCGGTTTTAACGTACAACGCGCCATTGCTTGGTCGAGCAACGTGAGCCGGATCGTTCGGATCCGTGATTCTGGGGGCAGCCAGTTCCGGAGCGCCAAAGCTGGAAAAGAAGGTCAGGTCGCCATTGTCGTTGAACGTCGGCATGCCAAACCCATAAATCGGCTGCGGCCAGTTGCTGGCTTTTTCTCCTTCTTTGAGGATTTTCCAACTGCCATCGGCATGACGGACAAAAATGGATTGTCCGGAATTGTTCGGCGCGTTGGGTTTGGTGAACAATCCCAGAAACACGATTTCGCCTTTGTTGTTAATCAGCGGAAATCGGAAATTGCCAAAATCTTCCGGCGTGATGACGATTTCCGGGGGGCCTTTTTCGGTCGTTGTTTTGGGCGTGATGGCAACGGGGCCATCCTGAATCGAGCCCTGAAGCGTTGGCGGTTGAAGGTCGCCGATTTGCTGCTGCGCTTCGGCGTCGAAGCTGATCAATGCAGCGAAAAACACGCCCAGCGCGAGGACAAAGAAAATCTGGGATTGACGATTACGCATAATAAATTTCTACCTCCGAATCACGAATCACAAAAAGATGAGTTGAGGAACATGAGGGGCGTATTAAATGGTTGAATTTCACCGTTCAGTTTTTAGGTCGTCCCGAGTGCATGATTGATCGCGCCTTCCGCCCATTGTCGAAAGTCCGGTCGAAAGCCCGGCAAACTGTCTACGATCTTTCCGTTTTTGCCAAAGATAAACGTCTGGGGAATCGGCATGCGCGGGTCGTTGCCATTGGCAACATTGAACAGTCCAAACATATCGCGTGGAGAAAATCCTACGCGGTAGTTCATGGAAAATTGTTGCACGAACATTTCCACTCGTCCGCGTTCCATCTGCGGGTCTTCTACCGTCAAGCCGACGATTTCGACGCCTTTGTCTTTGAACTGATTGTGCAAGGCGATCAAGTCTGGAATTTCCCGGCGGCAGGGGCCGCACCAAGTCGCCCAAAAGTTGACCAATACGACTTTATTATTGCCGACCAGATCACCGAATTTGATGCTATCGCCTTTCAGCATCGGCAGATTGACGCCGTGAACGCTATCGTTTAATTCGCCCCGCAATTTTGCCGGAGGGCGATAGGTTCCTTTGCCCGGTTGCTGGGAACGATTCATCACGCTGCTGTCCGAACAACCGCTCAGAACGAACAGTGCCAACACAAAGGCGCAGAGTGAAACGTGGCGACAAGCCTTCGGAAAATGGTTTGAGAGTTGAAACAAACTGATTTGAAGCATTTCGAATAATTCTGCTTTCGGGTTCGGTGAAGTTCAGCGCAGTTCGCTGTAGGGACTTTGGCTTCTATGCAGCCGGATGGCGAACGCGGGTGACAAAAACGAGCCGTATGATAGCCTGCCGTCTCCAGCCATGACAACTGATGAAAATTATCCAGTGAGCCAAGAAACCTTTCATCGTTCGGCTTCTTTGCGCGGTGTTACGGCTTCGGCCACAGCAGAGTTCAACATTTCTCTGCCGATCCGCGAGTTGTATCCAATCAGCCGCTTGACCAGTTTTCCGTCCGGACTGAACACAAAGGTTTGAGGAATGCGCATTCCCGCCGAACCGTTGTTGATTGCCAGATAGAGTTGTTCGGACGCAAAACCTACGTCGTAGGTCATGCCGTACTCTTTGACGAATGATTTCACGCGGTCGCGTTGTGTTTCGTAATCTTCGGTCGTCAATCCGATGACAATCAATCCATCTTTGCGGTATTGGTCGGCCAATTCGATCAGATGAGGGATTTCCTGACGACAAGGCCCACACCACGTCGCCCAAATGTCCAGCACAACGGGTTTGCCTGCGGTCAGCAGCTTGTTCAATTCTATCTTTTTTCCGGTCAGCGTTCGGATGGCGAATTTTTCGGCTCTGATCTGGTCTAGCGTCGGTTCGGCAGGCAGTTGAGCAAACGTGGGCAAGTTCGCAACCGTCAGTGCCAAGCAAACCATCAGCCGAAATAGATGTCTT
>JAEUQP010001012.1 GCA_016789645.1 Acidobacteriota bacterium
GTTGATCGAATCAGCTTCATATTCTGAGTGCTGAGTGTGGTGAATGCTGAATTGAAATGGTCAACCATGTTGCCGTCCTGATTCAATCTTCATTGGGCAATTCGCGTTCGAGAATGACTTTAGCGCCACGCGAAACCGCAAATTTCTCAGCGGCAGAATCGCACCACAGCGCAATTTCCCAGTATCCGGCGCTGCCCAGATAGGCGAACAAACTACTTTGTTTTACTGCTTGGGCAAAATGAGAACCGATCTGAGTGATTTGCTGACCGGCAAAACGCAGCTTGATTGCGGATTGATCGGATTGATCTGGCGGCAGTTCACGCGCGGTCAAATTTGTGATGCAGTTGCCAAAATGATCTATGTGAATGACTGAACCTGTGATTTGTAGACCGCTTTCGTTGACTGAAAGCCCCGGAATTTCAAGCCTGACAAAATCAGTGATTTCCTTGCCGACGTTTTCAGGCGAAAGGCCTTTTGACAAGTGAGCGGCAATCGGCGCAAACACATCGCGCCCGTGAAACGTCGCGCTGACCGGTTGGCGAAACAAATCGTCGCGTTCGATCTGAAACACACGAACGCGCGATTCTTGCCGGTAAACGTAACTGAACAATCCGTTGTCCGGACCGACAAACAGATATTCGCCCGCTTCGACGACAATCGCTCGACGCGCAGAACCAACGGCTGGATCAACCACGGCCAGATGAATTGTTCCCGCCGGAAAGTTGCGATAGCACGCGCCGAGCGTAAAAGCTCCAGCGGCGATGTCTTGCGCCGGAATGTCGTGCGTCAGGTCAATGAGTTGAGTTTGTGGATTGATGGAAAGAATGACGCCTTTGACGGCGGGAACAAAGTAATCGGCTGTGCCGAAATCAGTGAGCAGGGTAATCATTGGAATGCAGAGTTATGAAGGATGAATGCGAAAGCAAGATTCATTACTGCATTCATCCTTCAAAATTCCCCTTTACTCTTTTGAGCTGGCCGGAGCCGCCGAGCGAATCAGCAGTTCCGTGCCGGGTTCAAGCGTCAATTCCTTGCCGCCTTCGATGAACACGGAACCAGCGCCTACGCCCGCGCCAATCGCTGCGCCGATCGCCGCGCCTTTGCCGCCACCGGCCACGCCGCCGATGATTGCGCCAAGCACTGCGCCGCCGCCGGTTCGCACGGCTGTGTCTTTCGTGCGGCTGCTGGATTCGACGTTGCCTTCTTCGTCCACGCTTTTGACTTTTTCGCTTTGATAGATTTTTTCGACTTGCGCCGCAAAGCGTCCGCTGCGTTTATCGCGTAGATGAATGGTGTCAAACACCAACGCCAGTTCGGTTTTGCCCGAAGCCTTGCCGGATTTGTTCAACTTGGCGATGTGACCTTCGATCACGGCATCGGCGTATTCGCTGGGATCCAGTACAACCGCAGTGAATTTGTCGCCTTCGCGGTTGGTTTTGGTGCTGATCTGGTCATTCAATCGGATTTTCATCTGAATCCCGTCGCGAACGATGATGGCGTTTCGGCGAGACGAACTGCCCGAAGCAGGATTTGACGCCACGCGATCTCGTGACCGATCCGGTTCCGGCGGACGATTTTCCGCGACGGCTCGACTGTCGTCTGTCGTCCGTGGCCGGCTGGGAGCGGCAGTGTTATTTGCGTTGACCGTCGCAATCACGACTTTGCTCAGATTGGCTGGCAAGGTCACGGAATAGGGACGCCCGAAATAGCCGTCGTTGTATCCCATCTCAAACCCGATTCGGTACCCTTCCTGGTATTCGGCCAACGTCCCCATGTATTCCTTGTAGCTGCGATTAGCGCTGTTGTACGCCTCGCTGTTTTCAATATCGCGCGACTGGCCTTCGTTCACATCACTTTTGCCTTTGATGAATCCGTCTTCGTACCCGCCGCGATACCCATGCTGATGTGCATATCGGTATGATGCCTGACTGTTGGTCACCACTGTCGGACGCGGCTTGGTCGTTTGCGCCATCGCCATCGTGGCTAAAACAACCAGCACGGTTGCCAGCCCGAACAAGCGGCGAGCAAAATTGTTATTCATTGATTGCCTCCTTCTGAGTTTGCACGAACAATTTGGTTGGGGAGTTAAAGGGTGGTGAAGTTCTACACCAATGCCGCACTCAAAACAAGCACCGACTTGGTGTATGCTTTCGACCGATTTCACACCTTTTGGAGGAAAACCGGAACGTGAACTTTTTACAAAAAGAAGTCCTTCAACCGGAAATTACCGTCATGGGGAATTGCCAGGCCTGTGGCGAACTGGTGCAAGTGAACACTCCCAAATGCCCTTACTGCGACACGCTGCTAAACCAACAATCTTTGCTGGACAGCGCCAAGATGAATTTCGTCGTCACTCAGGCCATTAGTTCCGCCAACACAATTCGCACGTTTCGCCCGGCGGCATATTTGCTGATTCTGCTGTCTCTCGGAAGATTCGTCCTGGAACACTCTTTCCGAAACCTTCTTTTTGTCGTGGTCTGGTTGTTTCCTCTCTTCACCGTTTTGAGATGGTTCATGAAACATGGCGGTCTGAATTCTTCAGACGCAGAGTATTTGGAAGCAAAGAAACAAATGAAGTCAGCCTTGATTCTTTGGCTGGCGGCAACCTTAATCAACTGGATCACGTTCGCCGTGGCCATTGGATCAGGAAAGTAAATTTATGCCTCTGAAAAAAATCTACCTCGATAACAGCGCTTCGACACGTGTGGACGATGAAGTCGTCAATGCGATGCTTCCCTACTTCACCGAAGAGTTCGGCAACGCATCCAGCACGCATCAGTTCGGCCAGCAAGCTAAACAAGCCATCGAAACGGCTCGCGGACAAGTCGCCGCGCTGTTGAACGCTTCGCCGACGGAAATCACCTTTCTGTCCGGCGGTACGGAATCTGACAATCTGGCAATCAAAGGCATTGCCGAAGCTCACAGCGACAAAGGCAAGCACATCATCACGTCTCAGATCGAACATCCGGCGGTGCTGGCCAGTTGCGCGCATCTGGAACAACAAGGCTGGCGAGTCACTTACCTGCCTGTTTATCGCGAAGGTGTTGTTCGCATCGAAGACGTTCGCGCCGCACTGACCGACGAAACGGTGCTGATTACCGTCATGCACGTCAACAACGAACTCGGCACGATTCAGCCGCTCAGCGAAATCGGAGCGCTGGTCAAAGAACGCCGCGAAGCCGGTCAGCGTCACCTTCACTTGCACAGCGATGCAGTGCAATCGGTCGGCAAAATCCCTGTGGACGTGAAAGAACTTGGCGTGGATTTGTTGACGATGACAGCGCACAAGCTCCACGGTCCCAAAGGCATCGGCGTGCTGTATGTTCGCAAAGGCGTTCGCCTGACCAGCCAGATGCACGGCGGCCATCACGAACGCGACCGTCGCGCCGGAACCGAAAGCGTTCCGCTGATTGTCGGCATTGGTAAAGCCTGCGAATTGGCGCGGCTGCATTTGGACGAAAGAATGGAACGCGCGCGCGAGCTTCGCGATTACCTGGAACAAGAATTGTTCAAACGCATCACGGACATTTCGCGCAACGGCGATCCTGCACGACGCATCCCCAACATCGCCAATCTGAATTTCGACTTTGTCGAAGGAGAAGGGTTGCAGATTTCGCTGGATTTGAAAGGCATCGCAGTTTCGACTGGCTCAGCCTGTTCATCAGGTTCACACGAACCGTCGCACGTGCTAATGGCGATTGGTTTGCCGCGCGACAATGGCTACGGTTCGTTGCGCTTCAGCTTTGGTAAAGACAACACGCGCGAAGACGTAGATTACCTGTTGGAAACATTGCCTGTCGTCGTTGAAAAGCTCAGAAAACTGTCCCCCCGGTTGCGACAAAAACAAGCGGCAGCTTAGCTACAGTTAGCTGCAGGCTGGTCTTTCTCAATTTTCGGTGAGTTTCTTTACTCGAACCTTGAGCATTTGCCTTGGCGGCAGTAGTATCCGCCCGTCTCAGGTTTCCAAATCGGCCACCCCTTCAACACACAGCAACCCGCTGTTTATCTGGAGGGACTCTCATGCTCCGATTTTCCTTTGCCTTGTTCTTCTGCCTTTTCGTCACGCCTGGCTTCACAACCGATGATCTGGATCACATCGGGTTTGAAGGTGTGGTCAAAGATGCCAATCAGAACGCCATCATCAACGCCAAAGTCTTCGTCAAACACTCCGCCAGCAACACCGAGCGGAACTCAATCACCAACAAGGAAGGCCGGTATCGGCTGATGCTGCTGCCACCGGGAAATTACGAACTACGAATCGAAGCCACAGGGTTTCAATCGGTGAAGCTGGAAAATCTCAACGTAACGGCGGGCACGCTGTTTCGCCGGGATTTCCAGCTTTCGCCCGCGACACTTGCGGAGCAAATCGTTATCAACGCCGAAATTTCGCAACCCTTGGTAGACACTTCGCGCACGGTGGTCGGCGGAACCGTCACGCAAAAACAGATTGACGCCTTGCCGGTGGAATCGCGCAACCCGCTGGATTTGATTTTCACGCTGGCCGGAACGGCTCTGCCCGCGTTGAGCGAAAAAGATTTGGCTGAAGGCGACCGCTCCGACAACTTTCGTCGCACGCCCGAAGAATCCGGCGTGTTCAGCCTGACCGGCGGAACTCCATTTTCCAACAACCTGACAATTGAAGGCCTGGACAACAACGACGACCGCGCCGCGCGCGAACGCTTCTTGCCGTCGTTGCACGCCGTTGAAGAAGTGCAGGTCATCACCAATCAGTTTTCGGCGGAATACGGCAGGGCTTCGGGCGGTAGAGTCAATTTGCGATTGCGTAGCGGGAAAAATCAATTTCATGGCCAGGCGTTTTATTACTTTCGCGACGAAAGCCTGAATGCGAATCCGTATCGGCGCAATTCTGACCCGGCGCGCGGTTTTCGGCTGCCGTTTCAAAACCACAATCCCGGCGCAAGCCTCGGCGGCCCCATCAAAAGGGTCTGGCGCGACAAACTGTTTTTCTTCGCGGCGTACGAATACGACAACATTTACGATCGAGCCGAAATTCAGGCGTTATTGCCTGTGGCAACAAATCCCGTCTTTACGCTCCCCAAACCGAATGGAGCGAATCTGGGTTCGACGGCTTTGGACAACAAAGGCAATCGCGTTGCAGTCAACGGCGGCGCAGAAGTCGGGTTGTACGATCTGACCGTAACGACTCCGCGTGTGGCTCATACGGTGCAAACCCGCGGCGATATGTTTTTGAATGAACGGCACAATGGCTTTGCGATCTTCACGCTGGCGCGCAATCGTGACGAACGCGGATTCCCTGGCGGACGCCGCACACTTGAAACGCTGCGGCAAACCGGACGCGACAGCCAATCCATGGCCATTGGCGACAACTTCGTGCTCTCTCCGCGCTGGGTGAGCAATGCTCGTTTTCAATTTTCGCGGCTGACTCCAGCGGATGCTCCGGCAAATGACAATCCGGTTGTCATTATTGACTTCGACGATCCGCGCGACGTGATTGGAAACACGGCTGCCAATCCGTTCACACGAAGAGGAAACCTGACCGCCGGGGCCAGCACCATCAGCGGCGTGGATCGCCGCGAAGACCGCTGGCAATTGCAGGAAAC
>JAEUQP010001016.1 GCA_016789645.1 Acidobacteriota bacterium
GCGCCGCGCGATCACATTCGAGATTGAACCACTGCCCGCCATTTTCAGCATCGAAGATTCACTCAATCGAAAAGAACTCATCTGGGGCGAAGACAACACCTTCAAAACATTTTTGATCGAAAAAGGCGACGTGGATGCCGCTTGGGCGCACGCTGATTTCATCGTCGAAGGCGAATACGAAACCGGCGCGCAAGAACAGTTGTACATCGAACCGAACGGCATGATCGCCATCGCCAACCCGGCAGAAGGCGTGACTGTCTGGGGTTCGATGCAATGCCCGTATTACGTTCACAAAGCGTTGATCAAACTTTTCGACTTGCCGCCGGAAAAAATTCGCGTCGTGCAGGCCGTGACCGGCGGCGGGTTTGGCGGCAAGGAAGAATATCCTTCGATGATTGCCGGACACGCGGCTTTGCTGGCGTGGAAAGCAGGCAAACCGGTCAAGCTGATTTACGACCGCGCCGAAGACATGGTCGCGACCACCAAGCGGCATCCGTCGAAAACTCGTATCCGCTCAGCGGTTGGCAAAGACGGCAAATTGCTGGCGACGGAAATTGACTTCACGATTGACGGCGGAGCTTATGCGACGCTTTCTTCCGTAGTGTTGTCGCGCGGGACAATTCACGCTGCTGGGCCTTACAACTGGCCGAACGTGCGCGTGCGCAGCCGAGCCGTCGCCACCAATCATCCGCCGCACGGAGCCTTTCGCGGCTTCGGCGCTCCGCAAAGTATTTTTGCGATGGAACGTCACTTGAACAAAGTCGCCCAAACCGTTGGCTTGTCGCCCGAAGAATTACGCCGCCGCAACTTTCTGCAACCGGGCGAAACGACTTCTACCGGTCAGGTCATCAACGAAAAAATTGATCTGTCTTCCCTGCTCGACCGCGCGTTGAAGCTCAGCGATTATCACGCCAAGAAACAACGCTTCGCCGAATTCAATGCGGCCAGTTCGACCGAAAAGAAAGGTATCGGCTTTGCGACCTTTATGCACGGCGCGGGTTTCACCGGTTCGGGCGAAGTGTATTTGTCATCGGTTGTCGGCGTTGAAGCCACGCCGGAAGGCCGTGTGCGCGTGCTGACTTCCAACACGGAAATCGGGCAAGGTTCGTTCACCATCTTTTCGCAGATTGCAGCGGACGCGTTGGGCATTGATTTCAGCCAGATTGAAATCGCTCAACCGGACACGGCCAACGTGCCGAACAGCGGCCCGACGGTGGCTTCGCGCACGACGATGATCGTCGGCAAGCTGGTCGAATCCGCTGCGCTCGGTTTGCGGCAAACATTGGTGAACAGCGGTTTGCTCGGCGAGCGGTATTCGGCGGCGGAATTCGCCGAAGCTTGTCGCCAACACATTGCCAAGCACGGCGAATTGAAGTTGTTCAGCAAATACGAACCTCCGCCGGGCGTTCATTGGGACGACGAAAAGTATCAAGGCGAAGCTTACGGCACTTACGCTTGGGCGGTGTACGTCGCCGAAGTGACCGTTGACCTGACGACTTATGAAACGCGCGTGGACGATTTCATCGCCTTGCAGGAAGTCGGCAAAGTCATCAATCCTGTGCTGGCCGCCGGGCAGATCGAAGGCGGCGTGGCGCAAGCCATCGGGTACGCGCTGTATGAAAACGTCGTTTGGCGCGACGGGCGAATGATCAACAACCAGATGACGAATTACATCATGCCAACGTCGGCGGATGTGCCGCCGATTCGCGTTTACTTTGAAGAACTGCCTTATGCTTACGGCCCGTCAGGCGCAAAAGGCATTGGCGAATTGCCGATGGACGGTCCGGCTCCGGCGATCCTGAACGCCATCGAAGACGCGATTGGCCAACCGGTGAACGAAATCCCGTTGATGCCCGAAACTCTGATGAAAGCGATGACGGCGGGAGGCGGCAATGACTGACAAAGTGTCTGTAAGCTTCACTGTCAATGGCGAACACAAAACGGCTCACGTCTGGCCAATGGCTCGATTGCTGGACGTATTGCGCGAAGAGTTGCAGTTGACCGGCACGAAAGAAGGTTGCGGCGAAGGCGAATGCGGCGCGTGTTCGGTGATTGTGGACGGCGAACTGGTCAACAGTTGTTTGATTCCGGCGGCTCAGATCACTGGGGCAAACGTCACAACTATTGAGGGTGTCGGCGATGGAGAACGATTGAACGCCGTGCAGCAGGCCTTCATCGAATGCGGCGGCGCGCAATGCGGCATTTGCACACCGGGAATGGTGCTGGCGGCGGTCAGTTTGCTGGAAAAAATTCCACAACCGACCGACACCGACATTCGCAACGGATTGGCAGGCAATCTGTGCCGCTGCACAGGCTACATGAAAATTTTTGATTCGGTGGTGAAAGCGTGTCAGCGCCAATGATGTTATGAGAGCTTTTCTTCCTGATTACGAATTGAAAATTCCGGCGAACGTGGGCGAAGCGTTGCGGCTGCTCAACGACAAGCCGGGCGTTTGGCGTCCGTTCGCAGGCGGCACCGACCTGATGGTGTTGCTGGAAGCAGGCAAACTCGCGCACAAACGCTTTGTCAGCTTGTGGAGTTTGCCGGAACTGCGCGGAATTGAAATCAGCGACAATCACGTCACCATCGGAGCAATGACGACTTATTCACAGATTCAGCAGCACGATGTGTTGCGCGCAGAATTTCCGCTGCTCGGTGAAGCCGCCCGCTTGACCGGAGCCATTGCCATTCAAAATCGCGGAACGCTGGGCGGCAACATCGCCAACGCTTCTCCGGCGGCGGATTCGTTGCCCGCCTTACTGGTTTACGAAGCCGAGTTGGAACTGATTTCCTCTGCTGGCTCGCGCGTTGTGCCGTACGTCGGGTTTCACACCGGTTACAAGACGACGTTGATGCGCGAAGACGAACTGATTCGCGCAATTCGCCTTCCCCGTGCCACCGCTGGCTGGCGACAACATTCGCGCAAAGTCGGCACGCGCAAAGCGCAGGCAATTTCGAAAGTCTGCATCTCGGCGATGGCCAAACTGGACGTCGCCACGATCAGCGACATTCGACTGGCATACGGCAGCGTCGCTCCGACGCCGGTCAGAGCCTGGAAAACTGAAGCCGCGTTGAAAGGCCGCAAGCTGGATTCGGCAACGATCCAAACGGCGCGAACAGAATTGCTGAACGAACTAACGCCAATTGACGACATACGCTCAACGGCAGATTATCGTTCGCGGGTGGCGGCGAACTTGTTGGAAGAGTTTTGGGGAACGTTGGCATAACTTTCCACAAAGCTACGCGAAGAACCACGAGGCCTGAAACGGCTTCGTGAATCTTCGTGTTACTTCGTGGATGAATTTCGTGGAGGTAAAAAGATGAGCACGATTTGTCAGAACTACATCGGCGGCGATTTGGTAACCGCCAGCGCCACCAACTTCACGCCGGTGTATAACCCTTCGCGCGGCGAAGTGATTGCTCAAACGCCGGACAGCGATGCGACGACGGTGGATCAAGCCGTGCAAGCTGCCAAAGGGGCGTTTCCCGATTGGGCGGACACGCCGGTGGTCGAACGCGCGCGCGTGATGTTTCGCTTTGTGAATTTGCTGGAACAACATTTTGAAGAACTCGCTCGATTGGTGACGCGCGAACACGGCAAAACACACGAAGAAGCCAAAGGCGACATCCGGCGCGGCATTGAGATGGTTGAACTGGCTTGCCACGCGCCGACGATGTTGATGGGGCAGTCGCTGGATCAAGTCGCGCGCGGCATTGATGGCCGCGTCGAAC
>JAEUQP010001017.1 GCA_016789645.1 Acidobacteriota bacterium
ACGGCACAAGGTCAACATTTTGTACACGGCTCCGACGGCGATTCGCACCTTCATCAAATGGGGCGAACAGTGGCCGATGAAATACGATTTGTCGAGTTTGCGTTTGCTCGGTTCCGTTGGCGAACCGATCAATCCCGAAGCCTGGATTTGGTATCACCGCGTCATTGGCAAAGAACGGTGTCCGATTGTGGATACGTGGTGGCAAACGGAAACCGGCGGCATTTTGATTTCGCCGATTCCCGGAGCCATTTCGACAAAACCCGGATCGGCGACACTTCCCTTTCCAGGCATTGTGCCGGACATTCAAACTCGCGACGGCGTTTCGGTCGGTAAAAACCAGGGAGGCTTTCTGGTCATCACCAAACCCTGGCCGGGAATGTTGCGAACGATTTACGGCGATCCCGAACGATTCAAGAAACAGTACTGGTCTGATATTCCCGGCTGTTATTTCACAGGCGACGGAGCGCGCCGTGACGACAATGGATATTTCTGGTTGATGGGGCGCGTGGACGATGTAATCAATGTCAGCGGACACCGGCTGGGAACGATGGAAATCGAAAGTGCGCTGGTGTCTCACCCCGCTGTCGCGGAAGCAGCCGTTGTTGGACGTCCCGATGATTTGAAAGGTCAGGCGGTTGCGGCATTCGTCACGCTGGAATCCGGCCATAAGGCCTCGGACGAATTGAAAGAAGAGCTTCGCAGGCACGTTGCCAAGGAAATCGGCCCCATGGCCAAACCCGACGACATTCGGTTTTCAGATATGTTGCCGAAAACGCGTTCGGGCAAAATCATGCGGCGATTGTTGCGCGACATTGCTTCCGGTTCACAAACCGTCGGAGACACCACCACGCTGGAAGATTTTTCCGTGCTGGCCAAGCTACGCGAAGACGAGGAATAGAAGAACTGCTGTAGAGGCGCATGATTTTGCGTCTCTACAGCTACGTCAGAATCAGACTGGAGAAATGCGATGAAGCTATTCCCAATCATCTTGCTGGTAATGTTCAGCGGATTTTGTTCGCCATCGGATTATTCCGGATTGAACGCCCAGGAAGTTCCGCCTATCCGGAATTTCCTGAAGGTCAACGACGAGTTTTGCACCGGAGCCCAGCCGCGTCCGGAGCATCTGGTCAAACTAAAAGCCGACGGCATCAAATCCATCATCAATCTGCGCCAGCCCAGCGAACATCGCGCTGCGGAAGAGGAAGCAGAAGCGAAAAAAGCAGGCTTGAATTATTTCAATATACCTGTGGTGTTCGCTTCGCCTAAGGATGAACAAGTAGACGAGTTTTTGAAGATCACGGACGATCCCGCTAACCGCCCGGCCTACATTCATTGCGCGCTGGCGATTCGTGTCGGAGCATTTTGGATGATCCGCCGCGTGTTGCGTGACGGATGGACGATTGAAAAAGCCGAAGAAGAAGCGAAAAAGATTGGCCTGGAAAACGCGCCACATCTGAACGAATTCGCGCGCAAATACATCGAAAATCATCGCAAGTAGAACTGAACTAAAATTCAATGCTGCTCAAAAAATTCTTCACCACACCAACCAAAACTCTGGCGACTGCGCTGTTGTTGTTTTCTCCCTTGGCCTACATTTTGGGATTCTGGTTGGTAGGGAAATACGACATCTCAGCGCGGACAGGATTGGCGATTGACAGAACTCAAGCGGTCGCCATTGCCGCCAAAGTCGCTGCGGCGAATGGTCTGGACGTAAGCAATTGGAGCAGCATCTGCTGGGTCAAGGCTGACAACGACCTGCATTATTACCAGCAGCTTCCGACCAAATCTCAAGGCGAAATTGCAAAACATGTCTTTCCGGCTTCGCGCGTCGCCGTTCTGTTTCGTCCGCCCGATCGCAGCGAAGTGTTTGAAGTCGAATTGTCTGTAGATGGCCGTGTGATTGCGCACAGTTACAGGTCTCCCAAATCCGGCGAAGCCGAAGACCCCGGTGAATCTGTGACCAGAAAAATTGCCGAAGACGCACTGCAAAAACGCCTGGCGGCGGCGGGGTTATCATTCTCAGGCGAACTGAAGCTCGATGCGCCGTCTGCCTCTGCGCCGCCCGTTCCCGGAATGTTGCGCCCGAAAGGCGTCAATCGGAAATACACGTGGAAATGGCCGCTCGATTCAATTCCTGAATTGACGCTGGAAAGTGTGCTGATGGTCAACGGTTCCACTCTGGTGTCAGACCGAATGCAAGCCAGCCTGGACAGCAATTTCATTCGCACACATCACAACCCGCGGACGTGGCTGAAGGTGTTGAGCATCGTCGCGTTTTGCTTGGTTGTTGCCGTTTCTGTCATTTTTGGCGTGTATCGCTTTGTGCAGCGAACCCGGCAAAAGGAAGTTTCTTACCAACGGGTGATCATTCTGGTTTTGGCCTTTGCCGCCGCCATGTCGAGCTTTGTGCTGACCTCGGATATTGTCGTAGCTCAAATGGCAGGCAATCCCGGATTTCCCATTCCGGATTGGGTGATTCAATTTTCGACGGCGATGTTTTATTTGGTGATCGGGCTGTTTGTCGGCATGGCCTACGGCGGAGGCGAAGGCGACATTCGTGAAGCTTATCCCGGCAAACTAACTTCGCTGGATGCGCTGCTGCTCGGAAAACTGTTTTCGCGCAACGTCGCGCGTTCGGTCGTTGCCGGATTTGCCATCGGCGGTTGGTTGATGCTCGGATTTCAGCTTGCCACATTGCCGTGGGCAATGATGCCCGGAAAAGGCGAGCCGCCGAATCCCATGGTCAGTGCGTGGTTGGGATATTTTCCGTCCTTTGCCTCGTTCGCTGTTTGGCCGACAGATGTCATGGTGGTGATTGTCATCGGCTTGTTGGTTCCATTGCCGTTTTTCTGGCGGCGGCAAGGGCTGGGACGAGCAAAGATGTTTTTCATCTTTCTGTTCATCTGGGCTTCGTGCGCAGCGCCGTACCTGGATTTTCGGCCGTGGGAAGGAACGTTGCTGGCGGCAACGGTTCGAGCGGGGTTGGTGTTGCTGGCATTTCTCAGCTTCGATTTGTTGACGGCCATCATCGCCATTGGATCGCCGACCTTTTTCTCTTTTGCCTTGGGAATGGCTTTGCAACCCGCATCGTCATTGCGGCAATCCGGTTTGTTGTCCATTTCCGCTGTCGCGCTCTTCTTTTTGGTCGAGCTGATGTTTTATTTCAAAGGCAAAATTTATTACGAAGAAGAAGTTCGCCCGGTGTACGCGCGCTTTCTGGCCGAACGACTTTCGATGCAGGCGGAGGTTTCTGCGGCCAGTCAGGCTCAGCAACGATTGATGCCATTGATCATGCCTCAGAGCAAATACTTTTCTCTGGCAGCAAAGTGTTTGCCTGCCTACGAAGTCGGCGGAGATTTTTACGACGTGTTTGAACTTGAACCCGGCAAAGTCGGATTGCTGATTGCCGAAGGTGGCGGACGCGGCCTTGCGTCTGCGCTGTCCATCGCTTTTGCCAAAGGGTTTTTGATGCCCAAAATTTTGGGCAATCATCAAACAGACGATTCTCCAACCGAAGTTTTGCGCGGATTACAAAGCCGACTGGCGTCGCTGTTGGATGAAGATTCGGCAGTTGGACTGGCTTATGTGGTTGTGGATGCCGGAGACGGACGATTGCGTTACGCACGAACCGGAGCTTATCCGGCGGTCACTATCAGCAAGGCCAAACAGTTTGGTGAATTGCAAAAGGTCGAAGAAACCGAGTTGAAATTTTCCGTTCGAGGAGATGCCGCTAAACACGTCACCATCACCGAAGGTTCCTATCACTTGAACGAAGGCGATAGCGTTGTCATTTATACCGACGGATTGGTCAAGAGCTGGCAAGTCAGCGGGAAAACCGCTGAAGCCGAATTGTCCAACGTGCTGAAACTCGGCGACGAAAAAATCTCTGATGTGTTGCAGCAAGCCTTGGCCGAGAGCATCACCAAATGTTCGCAGCGCGCCCGCAAACAAGGCACGGAAGATGATTTGACCGCTGTGATCGTTCGCGTGGATAAAATTGAATCTGCTATCTAATCAGGATTTCCCGGAGACGCACCCCATGAAATTGCAAGGCTGGTTGGCGCTGATTGTTGTTTCCGCAATCAGTTGTGTGGCGACTTTTTTGATTTTCCCCAAAGTGATGCCCGCCGCGCGATGGAATCATTCAGTGGATCACGCGACCGCTGTCGCCTTGGCCCAAAAAACTGCGCTTGATTTTGGCGTCACCGAATTCAAACAGGAAAATGTAGGTTCCGGTTTGAATTTAAACGACGACGTGCAGGCCGAATATGGCCGTCGCCGCGAATATTACTTAGCCGTTGAACCCAACGGAGTCGGTCGCAATTATTTCACGCCCGTGGATGTCACTGTCCGGTTGCTGGATTTCAAGACACGCCAAAAAGTTCAAACCGTTTTCAATTCCAGAGGACAGTTACTGGAATTCAGCGTCGAAACTCCCAAGAACAAGGACAAAGAGAAGGATAAAGAAGCCGAAAAGCAAAGCTTGCCCGATAAGGTTTCGGACGCCGATCGGCAGTTGGCCGAAGCCACCATGAAAAAGTTATGGGGCGAACCCATTGCCTCGGCAGCCCTGGCCGAAGCGACGGTCACCCAGCAAGGTTCGCGCTTTGTCTGGAAAACCGAAGATCAGCGCATGAAATTGCTGGCCAAACTGTTGGTGCGCGAAGGCAAAATCAAACAGGCGACGTTGGAACATGAATTTACGCGCACTTTCGATGCCGAATTCGAAGCTCGCCGCAGCGAGATGCTCCGCGTGCTGGGCAATTCCGAAGGCATTACACTGTGGATTCCGGTGTTTCTGGTTGCCGTGTTTTATTTCATCGGCGTAGCGTTGAAACGAATTCAGCACAAGCAAGCGTTGATCTTTTTGGCTGTGGTATTCGTGCTGATCAGCGTGTACAACTGGCTGCAAGGAGTTACGGTCGGCGTGGACGAAGGCAGTCAGGCTGGCGGCAATTACTGGGTAGTCAAAATCTTATCGTGGTTGTTCTTCTTGCTGGGCATGGCGTTCATCGCCGGTTCGCTATATTTCGTGTGGGCTGCCGGGCAGTCCCTGGCGATCCGCATTCCTCGCCGACCGACCATCAGCCTGGAACTAATTTTGAAAGGCAAGCTGCTGACTCGCCCCGTCGCACGTGGATTCGCCATTGGATTGTTGGCTGGAGGAATCATCGCTGTCATTCCGTTGCTGGTCGCGGTGAGCGGTGTGTTTCGCAGTCTGGAGTTGGACGCGAACGATCTGGAAGATTATCTGGTTTCGCCCTTCCCTTTTCTGGCGTTGATGCTACATGGCATTCAGTATCTGGGCATAGTGTTGTTTGGGTTCATGGCTCCGCTGGTTCAGGTGTATGTGAAACGCCCGTTGTTTGCTCAATTGCTGATTTGGTTGGTGGCCTTTGTGGGAATGCTGGGAGCTTCCATCGCCGGACTTTCCGTTGCCGGATTGCTGGTGACGACGTTGTTGGTGTCGCTGGCGCTGACGATTCTTTATTTTCAGGTGGATTTGCTGGCGGTCATCGTTAGCCTGGGCGTTGCCAGAGCCTTGCTTGGAATGGCCACCTTGCTGGCGCAACCGGCGGAGTCGCTGAAAACGTCCGGCTGGCAAGCCATTGGCTTGTTGGTGGTTTCGACGCTTGTGGCCTTGATCGGAGTTTGGAAATTCCGCGAAATCACGGACGAAGAAATCGCCGTTCCCCAGCAATTGCTGGAAACACGCGACGAACGCGAACGATTGAAAGCCGAATTCAGCGTCGCTCAACGCGCTCAGCAACAAATGCTGCCTGATGCCACGCCGCAAATTCGTGGTTTGGAAATTGCCGCCGTTTGCATTCCCTCCAAAGAAGTCGGCGGCGATTTGTATGACTTTCTTTCGCTGCCCGACGGCAAACTTGGCGTTGTCGTGGCGGACGTTTCCGGCAAAGGCGTTCCGGCTTCGTTGTACATGACCTTGACCAAAGGCTTGCTGGCGTCTGTGTCTGAAACGACCAGCGATCCCGGCGAAATTCTGCGCGAAGTGAATCGCCACCTGTACGAAGTCTGCCGCCGCAAAATGTTCGTCACCTTGTTTCTGGGAGTCATTGATCCGGCCACCAAACGGCTGACATACGCGCGCGCTGGGCACAACCCGACGGTGTTTCGCCGCCCGGCAGGCGAAACCAAACTGTTACGCGCAGGCGGAATTGGTTTGGGCATGAACAGCGGCAAGATTTTCGATCAAACCTTGAAAGTCGAAACCGTGCAGCTTGCCGCCAACGACAAACTGTTCTTTTATTCCGACGGCATCACCGAAGCGATGAACCCGAAAAACGAAGAATACGGCGAAGAACGGTTGATCAGCTTGGCCGAGCAATTGGATTCCGCCGGAGCCAACGAATCGCGGGATGTTGTGCTGGGCGACGTCAAAGCATTTCTGGCCTCAAATCAACCACAAGATGATCAAACCTTGGTTGTGGTTAAAGTGGTTTGATGGGAACCTGACTTTTGAATTTTACGCCACTTAAACTCACCTTTCAGAACTCACCATAGAGGCCTAACTTCTCAACACTTACTTAGGCATAATGCTTGCTGGTATTCACTTCGGCTACAGATTTTAGATGGGCCAATGTAGTTGAATGGTGATTGGGTAAGATTCCACGCCTGAAGTTGCCAAATCACCCAATTGCATCAACTCAAGAATAAGAAATTCAAAAGGAGGTTTATTATGGCTTGGATAAAAAATACTGGCTCAAAATACCATACTCAAGATACAGGTTATTACTGTGGGGCGGCCTGTGCAATGATGGTTCTAGCCGAAATTGGCGTTAACCATGCAAGTTTAGATCAGGATGACTTGTATAATTCCAACCACACTCACAACACTCAATCTGGATGGGCTTCGGATCCAGATGGGGTTAAATTTACGATGGTGAATCGTAAGCCCGCTTCATTTACCAATACATTTGTCGTATACAGCAAGCCCACAGAAGCTGAGGGGTCTCAAAAACTTGTGTACACCTTAAAGCAATACGGCGTTTCCCCCATTGTGTTGGTATATGGGTGTGCTCACTGGATTGTTGTATGTGGCGTTCAAACCAATGTAAATCCGGATACAGGCCCATACTCAATTGAGGGGTTTTGGGTAAATAATCCGGTTTATGAGTTCAACGAGCCTCATTCAGCAGGTGATATATGTGGTTCTGGCGGGAGCCACGGCATCGAAAATCAGTGGGTCAGCTATGCTAGTTGGCAAAGCACTTATTTCACTGGTTGCAATTGGAATTCGACCGATGGGGCGTTGCAGTTCTTGAGTGTCTGTGACCCTAATACTCCAAAGATAGCAATGCCACAAAAGGTCGAACCAGTTCGTTATTTTGATGGCCGATCCATTGTTGATTCACGGAAAATAGTCGGAGCGTTGAACCAAGAATTTCAACGTTTCTCACTTACCGATTCAAAATTGACTTCGAGGGTAGTTAAAGGCACTCTTGCTGCACCTCTTCAGGTTCGAAGGCTGGATGCTGTCGATAATTTCTATTATCTGTTTCCATCAATGGAAAAGAACAATGTCGTGGGTTATACCCAAGTCAATGCTCTATACGGAAATTTAGAAAGCGTTTTCACCAATAAGCGCGCAGTAAAGCCCTACGAGTTCAACATCAAAAAGCTCGAACAACAACTAATTGGTCTGAGAATTGAATTGCCGCAAGAGAAAGGGCTAATTCGTTTGGTAAAAGATAAGTTTCAAATAGAAAAAACGCTTGTTTGGCGCCCGTGTCGCGAATCCTTTTCACCACACTTGCCTTTCTGGCGAATTGTTGCTGGACCTTACACATTTTACCAACGGATAGACGGGCCAATCTTTAACAAGCTTACACTTGATGGTAGAGGAATATGAGTAATGCATATTCGGTTGAAACTGTAAGGCGTATTGCGCTAGAGGCATTCCAGGCTCAATACCCAACATTGTCTGGTTCGTTGGGCGGGCTTGTCACAAGCCTGCCCAACTTGGTTGTACGTTTAGACCGACCTGGAACCTATTTTTTAATCGGCATTAGTGATTCGGCGGGACTACGTGGAATTGTGCAGCTTGACGGACTAAGCTTGGCTGTTGAATCAACCGCAATAATTCGTGATCCTCAAAGTTCATTTTTGTTGTCAGAGCAAGAAGCCCTACAAACGGTTAAAGCAGCCTTTCCTCAAAAGAGCGGTTGGCATGATGCATTTCTTGGTTGGCGACCATGCCGTGAAAGTTTCGATAGCATGCGTCCGTTATGGGTTTTGCCATATTCAGATGGGGAGGTTTATGTGACGCAAAATCGAGAAGGAGTCGAACAACTTACAATTGGTCGCGGAGGTTAGATTCTCAGGATTTATAGAAAACAGCGTACCCTCTCAATGACAAATTCATGCTCTCCCTCAGTTAAGCTTGAGTAAAAAGGTAATCGAATAAGCCTATTGTGGATGTCTTCGGTTGTAGAACAATCGCCTTCTTTTCCACCGAATTTGCGCCCCATTGGCGAGAGGTGTAACGGCAGGTAATGAAAGACACTTAGAATTCCCGCGCGGCGGAGGTGGGCAATCAATTCTTGGCGAGCAGCCAACGAAGGCATCAGCAGATAAAACATGTGGTAGCTTTGTTCGCAGTGCGCT
>JAEUQP010001050.1 GCA_016789645.1 Acidobacteriota bacterium
GGTCGAGTTTGCGCCCGGAACCATCGCCCACCAATTGGTCGAACGTCCGCGAAGGATAAATTTCCTTGGTCGCGGGTTTGTTCGGCGACACCCACGAAATGTTCGAGCCGTAAATCATCGAAAGCCCGTCTTCCAATCGCAGTTCGTTCGGTTCAATGCCCAACACCAGACTCGGCACGGCGGTACGGTTGCCGATGCGCTGCGCCAGGATTTGATCGAACGACGTGCCGACGCGAATTTCTTTGGGATCGAGGCTGACCGTCGCTCCCGACAGCAAATTCATGCGCCCCAGATGCGGACTGGTCGAAACGAAGGCTTTTTGGTGATAGAGGCCGCGCAAAAAGACGATGTCTTCGCGGATGGGCGCGAGCGGTTCAGCGGCTTTGCCAAACTCCATCGCCACGCCGCTGCCTTTGGCCCACCAGTGAGCCGGTTCGACGCCGTTGGAAAAATACATATGCGCGAATCGCAGCGGTGGTTTATTGGCGGCTTTGTCCTGCGCCAGCAAGGGCAGCGATTCCATCCACGGCAACGCCAGCGCAACACCTGCGCCGCGCAAGAAATTTCGTCGGGAAGTTTGGGTTGAGTTCTTCATTGTTTTAGAATCCTGCTGCAAAGGAGTTCTTTAATGTCGCATTGCGACACTCTGAAAGAATGCAAATAGAGGGCGGGCGAGACGCCCGCGTTCCATTCGCAAAGGAGAAATATGCCGAACGAATACATCGAGAAAGTAGATCAGGTTTACCGAATCAGGGGAACTCGCGTGGCGCTGGATTCAGTAATTTACAAATTCCGGCAAGGTCGCTCGCCAGAATCCATACAGGATTCTTTTCCCGCGCTTTCGTTGAGTCAGGTCTATGCCGCCATCGCCTATTACCTGGATCATCAGAACGAGCTTGATGATTATCTGTCGCAAAATGAGGCGACCGAAGCAGAGCTTAGTCATGAGCTTGCTCGTTTATATCCCAAAGGCGCGGCATTGAAAGAACGTATCAAGCAAAGTCTACCGAAAGCCGCCTGATGAAGATCAAATTTCAAGCCGACAACGATTTAGATGAAGACATTTTGCGTGCGGTGAAGCGTTTGCAACCGGCCATTGATTTTCAACGCGCACCTGAACTCGACCTGCACACTGGCATTCCCGATTCTGAGGTCTTACGTCTATGTGCAGAAGAGAATCGTATTTTGGTCACTCACGACCGTCATTCGATGCCCAGCCACTTCATCGAATTCATCAAACAGCAAGACTCTCCCGGAGTTTTCATTGTTTCGCGTAAGCTTTCAATCGGTAAAGCAGCAGAATGGTTGCTGCTTTACTGGATTGCCAGCGCAGCCAAAGAACATCAAAACCAAATCGTAGACATTCCTTAATGCCGATCAAGCAAAGCTCATCATGAACGAATCGCCGTTGGCGGTTTCCCAGATGTTGGTGGAGGCTCCCACGGCCAACATCTGGCGCGCACCTTTAATGACGGCGTGCAACGGGTCTTTGGCGGGCGTAACTGTCAATCGGGTTTCCACCGCAATTCGTTCGGCGACTCCCGGAATGCAAACG
>JAEUQP010001107.1 GCA_016789645.1 Acidobacteriota bacterium
TGCCATCGCCAAGAAAACCGCCGAAGGGTTTACGGTTGGCGATCCGCTGGGCGGCGCGGCCAAGCTCGGCCCGCTGGTTTCAGCGACGCAGCGCGAACGAGTCATCAACTACATCAAAAAAGGGATTGAAGAAGGCGCGACCTTGGTTACTGGCGGAGCCGAAATGCCCGAAGGTTTGACGAAAGGCTACTTCGTTCGCCCGACGGTTTTTGCCAATGTGAACAACAAAATGACCATCGCTCAGGAAGAAATTTTCGGCCCGGTGCTTTCGATCATTCCTTACGAAAATGAAGATGAAGCCGTCCGCATCGCCAACGACACGATTTACGGTTTGGCGGGCGGAGTCTGGTCTGGCGATCCGGAACGCGCAAAACGCGTTGCACGCCGCTTGCGCACCGGCCAGGTGGAAATCAATGGCGGCAAGTTCAATCCGCTGGTTCCATTTGGCGGCTACAAACAATCCGGCAATGGTCGCGAATTGGGCAAATACGGACTGGAAGAGTTTCTGGAAGTCAAAGCGATGCTGATGTAACCGTAGTGATTTGGGGGCGAGGCGGTGCGGCAGGCCAGGATCGTGCTGCGACATTTCGTGTTGAAGCGTCAACGCTGGGTATGTACGACTTTCTTTCGCCATAGATGTCTTGGCATCCGATCCAAATGGGTTGAAGGTGACGAGACCGAACCACAAGACGAATCTAGTTGATGTGTTTCCCTTTGGGTCTTGGTAGGTGCCACCTGGGCAAAACAGGATTGGATGAAGGTCATCTCTACCTCGCCGTGAACGACAACACCACCTTGGCAAAACAACATCGGCAGCTTTCGGTTGAAACTGTTAATCAGTGAAGCTTACGACGTCGGCAATCCGAAGTAGTTATCGGTTTGAAATTTGATCTTCATAAGATAGTTAAGGAAGCCTCTATGCAAACGATCAAAATCAGATGCTTAGCTCTGGTAGTGCTGATTGTCCTTGCCAGTTCCGTGTTCATCGCGGACGGTAGGGCACAGAAGAAGGGGGATTATCTTTTTTTCGCTTCGGCTGACGCCTCCGAGGCTTGGGTAAGATTTCGCGGACCCAACGGTTCCGGCGTTTCGCCCGATAGAGGTTTTCCTGTCGAATTCGGGACACGCAAGAACGTGCTTTGGAGCCGGTCTGTCCCCGAAGGAAAATCATCGCCAGTCCTTACGCAAAAGCACATCTTCCTGACAGCGCATCAAGGAGACAAACTGGTTATTCTGTGCTTGGAACGCCGAACCGGCAATACAGTGTGGGAAAGATTCATTCCCAGAGGGCGCAAAGAATTCGAACACGCATTGAACAGTGCTGCTGCACCTACACCGACTACAGACGGAGAAAACGTGTACGCCTTTTTCCGAGACTTTGGATTGATCTCCTTTAGTCCGACCGGCAAAGAGCGATGGAGAACGCCACTGGGACCGTTTTCCAGTTTGTGGGGACTCTCGATCTCGCCGATTTTGGTGGATGACAAAGTCATTCTCACAGTAGACCAGTTGTCGAACTCGTACATTGCAGCGTTCGGTCAGGCGGATGGCAAATTGAAATGGAAGACCGAGCGTCGCGGATTTGCCTTGAATCACGCTACTCCACTGATCCGTCAAACACCCAATGGACACAATGAAATACTGGTTCTCGGCCCCCAGCAGATTGTGGCCTACCACGCGCGGACTGGCGACCAATTATGGTCTGTAAGCGGGCTGGGTGCTGGGAGCGTAGGAAGCCCGCTTCTTAGCGGCCACGTCGTATTCTCTGTCTCTAACGCACCAGAAACTACGCCATCTTTTGAGGCAAGCTTACAAAAATCGGATAAGAACGGGGATCAGGTTCTCAGTCCGGACGAGTTTTCCAATGACGAAAATCCCCCTGTGCTAAAAGCAATTGGCGACCTTTTTGGCAACCGTGATGGCGTGGTGGAAGCTGAAGACTGGAGGCAAGCCTGGCAGGAATGGAGCGGGAAATCCGGGCTATTCGCTACCGCGCTGGAAAGCATCCCATCCAGCGCTAAGACAGAACCGCGGTCGCTTTGGACATATGCACGGAGCCTACCACGAGTCTCGTCGCCGCTGCTTTATGACGGCGTACTCTACATTGTGGCTAATGGCGGAATTCTCACCGCACTGAATCCAAAAACCGGGGAAGGCTTTAAGACTGATCGCCTTCGTGGCGCCATCGAGAACTATTTCGCGTCCCCTGTGGCCGCCGACGGTAAAGTATTTCTGACAAGCGAGTCTGGCAAAGTAGTGGTGATACGAGCTAGCCCTGAGTGGGAGATACTCGCCGTCAACGACCTAGGTGAAGACAGTTATGCAACGCCAGCCCTATCCAAAGGCAATATCCTGATAAGAACAAGCAAGACTTTATTCTGTTTTGGCAAAAACTGAATTGTGCTGCCTGAAAGAGTTTCTGGAAGTCAAAGCGATGCTGATGTAGCTTCAAGAATTAGGGTGCTTCTTGCGCGTACGGCTGAGCAGAGCGCAAAATACGTTTTCGGTCTCCGCGCCGGAAAACTCGACAATTACCTCAAACTGGCATTTTCAAACTGGAAAGGAATCTACAGGCAAAAAAGCCTGCTGCTGGGATTTTT
>JAEUQP010001164.1 GCA_016789645.1 Acidobacteriota bacterium
AAATTTTCTTTGCTCATATCCGGTTTAGCCATGGTTTTAGGTCTCCTTAAGTTGATTCAGATGGATCGAATTTCAACTAAGAATCCCTCTGTGCCAACGGCTCACCGGAGAAAAATTTCAACTAAATTTTGGACAATGCCGCCATTCTGCGCGCTCTAGCCAAACACAAACCAGCGACTTTGCAATTTATACTTCGAACTTACCTGCGACATCGTGATGAAATCGTTCGCGCAACAGCGGCAAACCTGGTTGCTGATTCAATAAACGATCAGAATTTCGCTGCTTTGGTTGGTGGTTGGTTAAGGGTGGGGAATGATAAAAATAACGATGCAAAGTTGGCGATTCTTTCTGCCGTAGCCAAATACAAAACCCCGCAAGCCATTGACGCCATAAAAGCAGCGCTGCCCGACCAAGACCATCTGGTTCGTCGCCGAGCCGTTGATCTGCTGAAGCAAATGAATGCCGGAGATTTTTCCGCCGCAATCGGCATCGTCAAAACTGGCCACGACAAATTGTTTTATCAGCGAGTCGCCGCTCGGATGAGCAAGAAAGTCACGGCGACGATTCACACCGACAAGGGCGCAATCACGATGGAACTCTTTCCCGCTGAAGCTCCGATCACTGTGGACAGCTTCATCGCGCTGGCGCGCAAAGGCTATTTCAATGGCGTGACGTTTCATCGCGTCGTGCCGAACTTCGTCATCCAGGGCGGCGATCCGCGCGGAGACGGCGAAGGCGGGCCGGGTTATCAAATTCGCTGCGAAGTGAACACGCGGGCTTACGGTCGCGGCGCGGTCGGAATGGCTCTGTCGGGCAAAGACACCGGAGGCAGTCAGTTTTTCATCACGCATTCGCCGCAACCGCATCTGGACGGCGGCTATACCGTCTTTGGCCAGGTCACCAAAGGAATGGAAGTCGTGGATCGCATCGCGCGCGGCGATGCGATCAAACGAATCACCATCGTCGAACGATAAACATTCGACAATGGTGTTTCACTTCAATCGAATTTTGACCGTATTGGTCGTTTTGCCGTCCAGTTTCAGCACCACATCCACATCGCCCTGCCCCATCAAGGATTTGGGCAAAGGAATATTGACCTGATCCAATCCGGCGAAATCGCCTTGTCGTCCAGCATAAAGCGCGTTGACCGACAGGTTGCCGATTCGGACTGCGGCTTCGCCCATTCGATTGCGATACCGAATTCCCGTTCCGAACAAAATCAGAAACATTCGGTCGGCATCCTGGCTCACATCAATGGCGACAGGCACGAATTGATGCCGCGCGGCGTCCCATTCGCTGACAGATTCAAAGAGTTGCGTTCCATCGGGTTTAACGCGCAACGCGACGGCAGCGGCAATTCCCTGCCCCGTGGCATTGGCTGAAAACAATCCCGGCGCGATGATTTCGATCTGAATGTTGCTGGTCGCCACATTGCCATCGGCGCTGCGGATGGTGACCAATGCGGAACCGGTTCTGGTGTCTGCAGGAATTTGATAATTGATCTGGTTAGGGGACACGTAAAACAACGGAGCCAATCGTTCGACGCCTGTACTGTCCGCTACGCGCACGGTCGTTCCCGCCAACAACGTAGGCAACGCGCCCGAAGCGGAAGCGGTATCCGCCGCCAAGCCCAAACCGGAAATCACCGCAATGGATTCCGTCGCCAGCGCGGATTGGTCATAACTGGCCGCCGAGGCGCTGAACGCCGCGCCTGCCTGGGTGACGGTGAATTCCAATCCGCCGATGCTGAGCGTTCCGCGTCGTGCCAATCCGCTTGGGTTGGGAACCAGATTGTACACAATCGAACCTCTACCCATGCCTTCGCTGGCGGAAGCCAGTTCAATCCAATCGGCGTTGCTGCTTGCCAGCCAGTTGCAGCCGTCTTCGACATTTAGGTTCACACTGCCACTGCCATCGCTGGAACTCATGAATTGATTGTCCTGTTCCAGACTGAAATTGCAGATTCCCGGCAACAATCCGTAAACGTGAAATTGACCGGAAAACGTCGCGACGAACACTTTGCCGTTCGCGACGACGGGCGGACAGAATTTGGCGAAATTTCCCAGCGAATCCCGCCCGGCGTTCAATTCGCTATTCCACAACTCTTTGGTGATGTCCGAAGCGTCAATCGCGCGCAACACGCCCGGAACCGTGTTGCGGTTGGCGTCTCCCTGAAGCGATCCGGTCGCCCAGACAATTCCGGTTCCATGTTTGCTGCCATTTGCGGACAACGACAACGGCGCGGCATTTGAAATGCCCGCAGGGGTCGTCACAGTGCTACGGGCCGTTTCAAATTCCTGGAGCTTTCCGCCAAGCAGCTTGTACACCTTCAAGGCATCGCCCGCCGCCCAGTAATAAATCACTTTGCCGTAGGTGGGACTTTCCCAATACACCGGGGCGCCAAATAATCGTCCTGAAGAGGGTTGAAATTGCTGCACAATCCGGTCGGTTACCGGGTCGAATCCGCCCAAATCATCAGTGTCCAGCACGCGCAACACAGTGTCTTTGCCCGCAAACACCAACCGGTTGATGCCCGGCAGCAAAACCGGCCCGCCCGCGCCAAGATCAATATCAGACTGATTGAGCACATCCGTGTTTTTCGGCGTGAAGTAATCCACCAGCGAAAGCCCGTTTTGCGTGCTGAATTTGAGCGCGCAGTTCCCGTATTCCCGTTTGCCGTCTTGCAAATCAAACGGCCCGTTGCCTGTGGTGACGTAGATATTGCCTTCGCCATCCGCCACCAGTCCCTGACCGCTTTGCCAGATGGAACCGCCCTCGCTATCCGGCGTGGTATTGAAAACCGCAATTTGCCGCAATGTGTCCGCGTCGTATCCCAGCAACCATCCGTGATGCGGCCCGCGATTGCCGTGCGACCCAAACGCCACATACACCACTCCGTTCAACAACAACAACCCGGGACGATTCAACTGATACAGCGGATCGAAAATCACCTTCCCATTTACGCTGCCCGCGCCAGTTCCGGGAACTCTGGCCGTGATTTCCACTGGACTGCCCGGTTGCTCCCGTCCTGTTGAAAGATGCAGTGCGTGAAGTCGTTGATGATAACTGCCGTCTTCGGTGTTTTTGCTTTTTGCCACCACATAGATGGTCTGGCTGTTCGGATCAATGACCGGCGTGCCGGTGATGCCGACTTCAGGCATCAAATCGCGGTAATTCGATGAAATTTCCGTGCTCAGCACAGACGTTCCCAGATTCACCTGCCACAACGGATCAACAGCTTCGGCATCATCGGCGTCAAATGCATACACGCTGTTATGTTCGGTGGCCACATAAACGACATTGCGGACGCTTTGGTCGGCGAACTCGACCTGGGAAACGTAAAGCGGTTGCGCATACACCTGGCCGTCCACGGCGCGCGAAAACAGCTTTCCAAATTGACGTGGATTGACATTCGCCACATTCAATCGGGTTTCCTTGAGATTGGCGCCAGTTCGCCCTGGATCATAACGATGAGTCAGCACATTGGGTTGAGCCCCAAGACCGGGCTTCTCGATGCGATTTGAACGAAGACTCAACGCCTTCGACGGCAACATCGCGGCACCTGAAAACCAATACAAGCTCAGACAAACGGCAAAAAGAAATGCAGCGAACTTCATCACGGAAACTCCCTCCTCTTCGGGCAAAAAATGCCTTCGCTCGTGGCTCATCGGCCTTCGAGAATGATCAAACTGGTGTTTACGGTTTTTTGGTAAATTGCTGGCCTGAAAGAACTGTAACCGTTCCGGGGCTTTCTGGCTTTCTTTTAGCGCTGAACAAACTGTCATGAACTGAGCAACGTGCCCCGTTAAGGCAAAGCGATTTTGCAGGCGAGTCTTTACCAAGTCAAACCAACTGCCGAATCGCCACTGTTCGGCAGAAAGAACTCGTAAGCGCTGGCTGGAATTGTGGCTTTTCCTGACGGCTGGCATAATCACGGCGCTCACGAAACAACAGTATCCACTAAATCAGAACTAACAACATTGAGACACCTTTTTCAAAACAGAATGAGCAAGATTTTCGGCAGGATTTACATGATCTACAGCGATTTATAGCGATTTGCAGTTGTCTGCGACCGATAGTGATTCTGATTGGAGCAGACTTTGGAGTGCGGTGGCTCGACACCGCTTTTCGTTCGCAGATGAAAGCTTTGGTTCCAACGAGGCCTCGCAACCGAACGAAAAGCTACGACAAGTCGTAACGCTCCATAGTCGCCCCCATTTGAAAGGCGCTATAAGTGATCCAGCCAATCCTGAATCTTGTTCATCCTGAGAAAAATCCTGTCCATCCTGTTTCAAAGTTTTATGCTCCGATTTAGCTGAAGAACCGTCGAAAGAACGTTTATGGCTCCCGAAAATTGGGATCGGATTGAAACCATCTATCACGCTGCCAAAGAGTTGAAGGAAGAGGAACGCGCTTCCTTTCTGGCCAAAGAGTGCGGAAGCAACGATGATTTGCGCCACGAGGTCGAATCCCTGCTCGCCGCTGCCGAAGAAGAGCCGACGCAATTTCTGAATGCAAACGCGAAAATGCCCGCTCTGCCCAAAAATTCTTTTTCTCAGTCCCTTGTCGGAGTTCAGATTGGCAATTACAAGATTCTTTCGCCCTTGGGCGCTGGAGGAATGGGCGAAGTGTTATTGGCACACGACGCGCGGCTGGATCGCAAAGTGGCCATCAAGATTTTGCCCGCCGAATTCACACGCGACGCCAGTCGGTTGGAACGCTTTGAACGGGAGGCTCGCGCAGCATCAGCGCTCAATCATCCGAACATCCTGACGATTTATGAAATCGGCTCCGCCCGCTTGGCATTCGGCGAAACGCACTTCATCGCCACCGAATTCATCGAAGGCCACACGCTACGCCAGTTGATGGATTCTCCGCTCAGCATTCACGAAGTGCTGGACATCATTATTCAAGTGACCGGCGCGTTGTCCGCCGCGCACCAAGCCGGAATCGTTCACCGCGACATCAAACCGGAAAATTTGATGATTCGGCCTGACGGATTCGTCAAGGTGCTGGATTTCGGCTTGGCCAAACTGAACGCTTCGCAACCGAATTCGCTCGATTCCGAAGCCAACACACTTCATGTGGCGGCAAAGACGGCTCCGGGAATGATCATGGGAACGTTGCGATATATGTCGCCGGAACAGGCGCGCGGGCTGCCGGTGGATTCACGTTCAGACATTTTCAGCCTGGGCGTGGTGGTTTACGAAATGTTGGCGGGATGGTCGCCGTTCAATGGCGAAACGATGAGCGACGTTATCGCGGATATTCTGACGTCTGACCCGCCGCCGCTGACTTCGGTCAAAGCGGAAACTCCGCCGGAACTGCAACGCATCGTCAATAAAACGCTTCGCAAAAAGAAAGAGGAACGCTACCAAAGCTGCCAGGAGTTGCTGGCTGACCTGAAAGACCTGAAAAGCGAACTGGAATTTTCGGCAAAACTCGAACGCAGCAGCGGTTCGATGAAGGTTTCCCGCCCGGCAGAAACCTCGCTGCCACCGGCACCTACAACAGCGACGGCAACAGTAACACCGCGTCGGTTTTCCATTCGGCACATTTTGATGATGTTGCCTTTGGCGGTGGCTGTGCTGGCCGCCATCTGGTGGTTTTTCGGCAGAGACAGCGAAACGTATTCGCTCGCGTCGCTCAAAACCGTTGAACTCACAAGCTGGCCGAGTTCGCCCGGCGAGTTTTACAGCGTCGGCGCGTTTTCGCCCGACGGGCAGATGATCGCGTTCCCTTCGACGCGCGGCGGCAGCAAAAACATCTGGGTCAAACG
>JAEUQP010000058.1 GCA_016789645.1 Acidobacteriota bacterium
CACAAACAGCAGCGTGGCATCGCCTGCGCCCAAGCCGACCAGACGAGCGTTCGGCGCAACTCCCGTGAATCTTCCGCTCGAACGCGCGCCTCTGCCGGCAATGATGCCGCCCACAAATGTGCCGTGCCCGGAAATCAAATCGGTGTTGGAAAGCCCTTCCAGGCTGGTCGGGTAATTGAACCCAACTCCAATGCCCAATGTGCCCAGCAGTTTGACGTTGCGGGCAACACGACCAGACAAGTCAGCGTGCGTTCCATCCAATCCCGAGTCCAGAACGGCCACCGTGACTCCGCGACCGGTAATGGCTCGTCCGTTGTTTTGCGCGGTCAAATAAGAATCCGTTTTGACGCGTTCCGTGCCGGTTAACCCGTTGCCGGGTTCAGCAGTGAATCGTAGCGTGCGATTGCCATAAATCGCGCGCACCGCTGGCAGCAGAGAAATCTGGTTGAGGAGCCGTTTGGTTGTCGTCATGGAAATCGCAGGCAACACGCGATACCGCACGCCGCCCAGCACGCCCATTTGTCGCAGCATTGCCAGATCGGTTTCGGTCGGTGTGCGGTGATACACCACGACGGCGTTAACGTTGCTGTCATCGGTCAGCCGGTCAAGCAGGCTTCTCAATTCGGAGTCGAAGCTCTTCAATCCATACTGAAGCGTGTTGACGATCCCGGTCAGATTCAGCCCCGTCAATCCGGACAAGACAACGCCATCGGCTCCGGTGGCTGTGATTCCGCTCGCTCCGATGATGGTCAAGCCGTTGGAGGTGATGGAAAACACCGATCCGTCGGCTCCGGTGGCGACAATGCCGTTTGTGCCGGCAATGATGATGCCATCGGCTCCGGTAGCTGTAATTCCACTCAATTTGGCAATCGAAAGCCCATCGGCTCCGGTGGCAACGATTCCATCTGCGCCCGTGGCGACGATGCCGTCCGCGCCGGTGGCGGTGATTCCGTTGGGCTGATTGATGAAAATGGAATTGGCGCGATGCGTTCTGCCATCCGAACCGGTTACGGTCAGGCCGGAAAGACTGAAGGCGCTCAGGCCAATGGCTTGCGTGATTCCGATGCCGTCCGCTCCAGTGGCGGTAATGCCGTCCGCGTGAGCGATGGCGGTTGCCAGGCCCGGCATCGAAATTTCTTTGCCAATGGCGCGGGGGCCATTGTTGGCTGACGCGATGACCAGCAGTACAAGCAATGCCAATGCGATTGAACGTTGCACGTTTTTTCTGAACCTGAGACAAAGAGCTTTCATAAACACCTCTCCGAATGTTGATGGAGCAGATTGGCTATCTGCTCTTGGCCGTGACGAAGCGGGCAGTTTTCCCAATCTGCCCGATGGAATGCAGAACTAGCCGATCAATTGCCGATAAATTTTCTGGGTTTCTGCCGAAGGTTCGATACTCAGTTCCTTGCGCAGAATGCCACGCAGTTTTTCGTAATGTTCTCGAACCGCGACCAAATTGCCCTGAGCGGAATGGGCGCGCATCACCAGGCAATGAATGTCTTCGCGGAACGCATCCACGCGCAAAATCTGTTGTGCCAGATGCAGCGACCGCGACCACTCTTCCGCGTTCTGGGCTTCGACGACCAGGGTTTCCAGCATGTGCAGATATTGCTCCAGGTAATAGGCCCGTTGCTCTTCCGCCCAATCGTCGTAACAGCCCTGCATGAATTCCCCGCGATACAGTTTGATGGCTGCTTCAAACCGGGCGACGCACAGATCGGTTTGTTTGGCGCGTCGCGCGGTTTCGCCTTCGGCCAGCAAACGGTCGAAATCTTCAATGTCAATCGAATAGGTCAGTTCCGGATTGAGCAGATACGCGCCATCGCGGTACAGCAGAAAATTCAGCTTGAGCGGTTGGTTGCTGTTGAGCGCTTTGCGAATATGCGAAACAGTCGGGTGAAAATTTTTGAGCACCACATCGGGATCGGTGTCTCCCCAGAACGTTTCGATGATCGTGTCTTTGGACGCGCGCCGGTGTTGCCGCGAAGCGATGAAACACAAAATGTCGTGGGCTCGCCGGGTCGTCCACGCGTCGGCGGCGAATGGACGCCGCAAATCGCGAAAGACTTCCACCGGGCCAAACAGGTTGATGGTCAGATCGGCCATCGGGCGAATCGGCGTGGCGGATATTGGTTGTGCAGGTTCGAGGGACGAAGACGCTGTGGTTTGTTCCAGCAAATCAGGCGGTATCAACTCTGCGATTTCCGGCAGCGTGAACAAATGCGGGGCGATGGCAATCTTTCGTTTCAACCAGTAGTCGTAATCGTACCGCGATGCCAAATCCAGCGCGCGCCGCAATCGTTCCAGCATCGGAACTTCGCGGCCAGCGGCATAATCCACCTGCGCCAGTTCCACGCACGTCTGCGCTTCGTAATAATAAAAACTGTTTTGGCGGAAATATTCGAGCGCCGGTTCCAGGTCGGCGCGAGCTACATCGTGTTCGCCTTGTGCGCTCAACACGCGCGCGCGCGTCAGGGCGGAGGTAAACAACCCTGTTTCGTCATTGGATTGGCGGCGAGCCTGGACCAATTGCTCAATCAGTTTGCGCGCTGTCGCCAGTTCGCCCAATTGCAGCTTTAACAACGCCTGTTCATCCAACAGTTCCTGTCGAGACAATTCGATTCCGGCCAGGTCGTAATCGCGTTCGGCGCGTTCGTAAAATTGCGCGGCGCGAACGGTGTCGCCCAATTCGCGGTGCAAATTGCCGTAGGCTTCAAACGTTTCCGCTCGCAGCGAAATCAGATTGAAGAGTTGGCAGAGTTCCAGCGCCCAATCCAGCCGTCGTTCGCAATCCTGAAATTCGCCGCGATAAAAATGACATCGCGCCATGTTCAAATGTGCGGTCGCTTCCTGGGGCAAGGGGAACGTCTGGCCATCGTTGCGCAACAACCGGCGCAACCAGCGCAGTGCTTCGCCGAAATCTCCGCGCATCATCGGAGGCAATCCCAGATTGTGAACGATCAATCGAGCGTAATGCGTGTCGTGTTGTTCTTCGGCCAGTTGTAAGGCCGTGCGAAATTCCTGTTCGGCCTCCGTCCATTTGCCCTGCGCTACCAGGCACAAACCTCGCGTGTTGCCACATTTGATGAGCACGGAAGACCGTTCGCCTGCCAGACGCCTTGCTTGATCCAGATGGCTGAACGCTTCGTCGAAATTGCCGCGTCGCCGGGCAATCGTGGCCAGCGAATGCAGCGCTTCGGCTTCGCCTTCGGGGTCAGTCAGTTTTCGCAACAACACCATCGAACGCCGCAACAGCGATTGCGCCGCATCGTATTCGCCGCGCAGCCGCGCAACTTCCGCACGATGCGTCAGCGCGCGCGGATTTTGCTCAATCGCATCCGTGGGCAACGCGTCTGCCAGAGCAACCAGCGAGGTGAGCGCGCCCGAAGCAATCCAGGCCTGTCCCTTTTCGGCAATCAATCGAGCCGTTTCGCCGAATTCTTCCGCTGCCAGAAAATGCCGCGCCGACTGTTCCCAGTTTCCCTGAGAAGAAAAATACCGCGCAATACGAATCTGTTCGGTGGCCACTCCGGCTTTGCCGATTTCCGAGCGCAATCGCCGTCGCAAAAAGCTTTGGAAAAGCGGGTGCAAACGATACTCCTCTCCGCTGCCGTCGCTGGCCACCGTCGTGAACACATTGCGACGCACCAGCGAAGGCAGAATTGCCGAACAATCCGATTCGGGATACAGCCGGGCGCAGGTTTCAAATTCAATGCGTTCCAGCAACGCGACGCGCAACAACAGCCAGCGCACGGGTTCCATCTCGAATTCAAAGACCTCTTCGGCAAAATAATCGAACAGATCGCGTTCGGATTGCCGCAAGGTTTCGCTCATGTTGAGCAGCGTAACCGGGGCATCAGCGTGAACCGGGGACTGGCGTTGCGCCACCTGCCAGATCAACTGAAGCGACATCACCCAGCCTTGCGTTCGTTGGCGAAATTCAGCCAGTTGTTCCGCCGTCAATTCCATGCTGAACACCTGCAGAAAAAGCGCCTGCATCTCTTCTTCCGTAAACAGCAGATCGTTGCGGTCAATCGTGGTCAGCGCGCCTTTGGAACGCAGCTTCGACAGTTGCAATGGAGGCGCATCGCGCGAAATCACAATCGTGTGGAGCACATCCGGTTGATAAACCAACAACCGATCCACGGCGGCATGCACCGCATCCGCCGCGCCCAGATGGTGGTAATCGTCCAACACGATGACCAATTGTTGATCCACACGGTCGAGCACTTCATTGAGCAGCATGTCCACGGCGCGTTCCGGATGGAGAGCGACTTCGGCGGCGGATTGGTGCAGATACGCCAGCATTGTCTGGCCGAAATCCGGAATCAGTTGCCGGATTCCGTGAATGAGATAGCTCAGAAAAATTGCCGGATCGGCATCGGTGCGATCCAGTTGGTACCAGACAAACTGACGTGCATGCGCGCGGACAAAATCCGCCACCAGAGTGGTTTTGCCTGCCCCGGCATTGGCCGTAACCAGCGTCACTGAGCGCCTCAAATTTGCGGCCAACCGTTCGATCAAGCGGGGGCGCGGCAGCAACGAGGGCACCGGACGCGGCGGCAGCAATTTGGTGCGCAGAAAGAACGCAGGCTGGGGCGTCGCCAACTCCATTGGTGGATAAGTCAGCGTAGACCGTCGCATCTCTGGAGGAAGCAGACTGTTGATCATGAGCCTTTGCCCTTTATGGTTTGGAATGAGCGATTGGGGCTCACTCATTGCCTTCGGGAGTCCGAAATCTGGTTATCTATGTTGAGCTTGTTTGTTTCAGCTTCTGTTCAAGCCGTTGACGCGCCGACAGAAAGTGAAATTAAAAAGCCGGGAACCGATGCCGGCTTTTCCCTGTTTTACCAAGGTAGAAATTTAGCTTTTCGGGTCGCAACATCACCTACTACGCGATGAAGTTCGCTGTGGATTTCACGGAAAATACAGTGTTTCCTAAAACGATCCAAGTCAACAGTGTGTAAGGAAAGAATCAGTTTTTTTTCGTGTTTGACGATGCATCTGACCAGGCTCGAATCGCCGACGCGTGCAAATTGGCGGCGCGTCCGCGTGTGAGCTGCCATTCATGCTGTGCTTGCCCCTCGCTTAGTGCGTATTGTGCAAACAATTCTTTCGCTTCAAGCTCCGAAAACGCCAGCATCGGTTCGTTGATCACAAACAGATGTTGTTTGGAGCGCAACCTCCACAACGGCGCTGGCGGCAATCCGCGTCCCAAAATCAGGACGTGCACTTCCGCTGGCAGCAAGTTCAGCAAACGATGAAAGAATGGCGATAACCAGTCCGCGTCATAAATCAGGTGCAGATCGTCAATCGCCATCAGCAACGGCGTGACCTCCATTTCCAGATCGTAAACAAAGGCTTCGGCCAGTTTTTCCAATTTGGAAAGATTGAACTCCACTGTACTTTCCAGAAGCTCAAGCAGGGTTTTCACTCCGAACCCTTCGCGCGTACGACCGACACTGGCCACCAGATACTCCACAAAAACTGCCAGGTTTATTTCCGGGGTGTCTACCTTGTACCAGGCGACTGAGCGGCCACAGCGTTGTGCAAAGTCCGTCGCCAACATGGTTTTGCCCGTTCCTGCTCGTCCATTAATGATGGTTGCGCAACCGGAAGCCAGATTTTTCCATAATGCGTCCAGCAGCCGTTGCCGGGAAAGAAGCGGGGCTTCTTCAGGAATGGAAATCTTGGCGTTGTTAAGTTTCATGCCCTTTTCGAGAGCGTTACGTCAAAAATGTGAGACTCGGTTTTATTCGCGGAGACGTTGGGGATATTTTTGAGCAGTGAATAATTTAATCATTTTTTGTCTCTGCCATAGGATAGTTATCACCCTTGAGGAATTCTTGAGAAACGATGCCGATTCCCATTGAAAAGCGCCAGTAACTCCACCACAGACAAGTATTTGAGAATTTCTCAAGAAGCAGGCTCAAGTGGCCGGTTGCTTGCCTTTATGAGGATCATCCGACTCAACCAAAGCTTAAGAATTGCTCAAGCCTGATGCGTATGATCGCCCTGCGACTTGGGACTGAAACAAGATGCGTTTTGGTTAGAGAAGAAGTTCGGGGGATGAATTCTGCTCAAGCCATTTACGCAGGTCGCCATTGACAAGTGAATCTGAGTGCCGAGGTCGAAGCATGTCATGTGGGTGTCAGGCTTCACCGTTACAACCGGTTTCAGTTTGAGCCGGTTGATAAAGAGGCTTCAACGGCAAGATAAGCATTCATCTGGGGGAATACTTATCCGGATTTACAGGCCATCGGCGAATGTAACTGGTGCCAGGTTCCAAGTCGCACCTTTTTTATCTGTCCCCGACAAGGTCAGAGTCATCCAGGGGGCCAACACATGAAGAGCGAACCGAACGAAGGAGCGTCTGGTCTGGTGTCGAATATGGCGTCGAGTCCGAAAATCACATATCAAGAGATAGACCTGACCGCTGGTAAAGGGCAGATGGTTTCAAAGCTCTGGCTGAATCATTCCCAGGTCGAGCATCAGATTTATGAAGTGATGTTGGCCGAAGTGATGGCAGCCAAAACGCGAGTTTGTGCATTCAGTCTGCGCCAGTTGATGGTTCTGACCCGGTTGCCCAATTACAGCGCCATCCGGCGCGGGTTGAACGGATTGATTCAGAAACACAGCATCGAACGATACAAGGTCGTCGGCGATGGCAATTTACGGCAACAAGTAACCGTGTATTTTGTGTTTACGCCGGAAGAGATATTGGAACGAAACAGGTTCGCGGCAGACCGCTCGGTGCTGGATGAAAACTCAGCTTCGTCGAAAGCTGTCATTGGTCACGCGATGAGTCGCATTGCCGAGCGGAATGATTTGAGTCGCCGCGAAGCCGAAGTCGCCATTTGTTGTGCCGAAGGGTTGACCAACCTGGAAATCGGCAAACGGCTGTACATCAGTGAGCAGACTGTCAAATTCCATCTGCGGCATATTTTCGTGAAATACGGAGTCAAACGCCGCACAGAACTGATTTCGCAATTACTTTCCCAGATGAATTCGCCGTCAAGCGGGAAGGAGTCGAGAAAGTAATTCAGGGTCTGGCGCTCTGTTGAGTACGTTGAGGTTTGAAGCTTCACTCGGGGATGCTGATCTGTCATGGGGCAGGTCAAGAATGGGGAGTGGACGACCCCCATCAAGCTCAACGGAGCGCCAGTTTCAAGCACCTGAATCAGAACACGCAACAATGAGACAAGCTTTTTTGACAGGATGAACATGAGTTGCGGCAGGATTTACAGGCTTGTTAATTCCTACAAGTTTTGATCCTGTTCATCTTGAAGAAAAATCCTGTAAATCCTGTCTCAAAGTTTTTCGTTTTGATTAGTTGGGAAGAGTTTCGGGAGGTTTTCTCCATTTTTGATTTGTCATTGCTTTGTCCGTTGCGCAACGGGCAAAGAAGTCCGGCAATGAAAAATGAAAAATGGAACCAGGCTAGTGCAATTCAATCTAAGCCTGTTCCCCCTGCTGAAGCCTTCGCACACACTCTCATCAATCACAATCGTAGCCTCGCGTTCGAGGTTTCCCTTCGGGGCTTGGCATGCTTTTTCTCGTGCTCGCGGGAAAACAGCAGGCTGAGGCCGAAGTGTCTTTATTGGTCGAAAGAGGGAACGACAATGAACAAAAAAGAGAAAAAGAAAAAACGAAACGCGCTGGTCATTTGCCGCAGCGGCAACCGGTTCTGGACGACGCAATCCCAGTTTTGGCAATGGGTTCGCGAAGGCGTCATCGTCAAGACGCAGGATCATCCGTTGACCGGTGCTTATTTTCGAGAACATGACGAATTGACAGTCAAATTGAGCAACACCGTGTTGAATCTGGCTTGCCCAAACCATCTGCGTGAAGCGCTGGCTTCGCGCCGCGCTGCGCTGGCCGGGCGATAAGATTCGCTGAGGAGGAAGGCATGAAAGTCTGGAATTGGAATCGCAGTCCGAATCTGACGAAGTTGGTCGTGTCGTTCGCGGTGGTTGCTGCAATGGCGTGGACGGGAACTGCTCAGGTGGCAGCAGACAACGCAACGACTCCCGGAGGAGCCGCTTTCGCAGGAGCGGCTCCTCGCATGGAAACTGGTTTGGATCCCAAACTGGATGACCGATACCGCATCGGGCCGGGCGATGTGCTGGAAATTCGCGTTTTCAATCGGCCACAACTTTCACTCGATGCGGCTCGCGTGGACGCGCGCGGAATGATCCGCATGCCGTTGATCGAAGACGAACTGCGCGCGGTTTGTCGCACCGAAAGCGACCTGGCGCGGGAAATCGCCCAACGATACAAAAAATACCAGCGCAATCCGCAGGTGTTTGTTTACATCAAGGAATACAACTCGCAGCCTGTGGCCGTGATTGGCGCGGTGGAAAAACCCGGACGCTTTCAGCTTCAGCGCCGCGTGCGATTGCTGGAGTTGATTTCGTTGGTGGGCGGCCCCACCGACAGAGCCGGAACGCGCATTCAGGTTGCGCACATGGGCAACGGATTGAGTTGCGATTCCACAGGCGCGCCCGTCATCAACGAAGAGGATTTGGGAGATTTTGAAGTGTACGGCTTGGCCGAAACCTTGCAGGGCGATTACCAATCCAATCCGTACATTCAACCGGGCGATGTCATTACCGTTCCCGAGGCCGATCAGGCCTTTATCGTGGGCAACGTTTACAAACCCGCGCCGATTCTGCTGAAAGTGCCCACCACGTTATCGCAGGCGATTGCGACCGCCGGAGGCGCCTTGCCCGACAGCAATCTGAAACGGATTCGCGTCATCCGGCAGGAGCCGGGCAAACGAAAGAAATCCGAATTGTTCGTCAATCTGATCGCCATCAGTCAAAAGCAGGCCGATGATCCGTTGTTGAACCCCGGCGACATTGTCGAAGTGCAGACGCACAGTGGCCGACGATTTATGCGAAATCTGCTCGGCGGCGCCGGGCCAACATTGACCACGCTGCCCCTGTACGTCTTTCGATGAATTTCTCTGTCCCGCCGCTGGGATCGGAGATTCAAACTGTGCCCCCGCTTCGAATGGTTCAAACCCAACCAGAATTTCAGGTTTCGCAATGGAAGTATCTACCAGATCGAACGTCTCGGACACGTTGATCTTAAAAGAGCGAATGGATGTGGCGCTGGCTCCCAGAACTTTACCGGGAGTGGAATCGGAAGCCGACGGAAAGATTCGGTTGCTGGATTACTGGCGCTCGGTTCGCAAACGGTTGTGGATGATCGCCGGCATCGCCGCGCTGGTCACCATGCTGACGACGATTTACATGGCGCGGAAGCCGGATATTTACCAGGCGCAAGCGCTGGTGCAGATAGATCAGGAAGACATGAATCCGGCGCTCAGCGGAGCCACGAAAAACAGCTCCGTGGTCGTCAACAGCCAGGTCAATGACCCCGCGTACTTCAACACGCAATTGCGCATTTTGACCAGTCCCGGTTTGTTGCGCCGCGTCGTCAAAACGCTCGACCCGGAGGTCAACGAATTTCTGGACAATCAGAAAGCCGTGAATCGCCGTTCGACCTGGCAAAACCTGCGGCGGATGTTCGGCATGAAGGACAAGGAAAAAGCAGGGACTGCGGACGAAAACAGGTTGGCGCTGACCAGCGAAGTCGCTCCGGCCACGTCCAACACCGATCTGGAAGAGGCCGAACGGTATCAAACTTACGTCAAGGATTTGCAGGAAGATTTGCAGGTCGAACCGGTGATCGAAAAGCGCATGGGATTTGGCCGCGACACCACGCGGTTGATTGAAATTCGCTACAAACATTCCGATCCGCGCTTTGCGGCGAAAGTGGTCAATGTCATTGCCGACGTGCTGGCGCAATCCAATCTGGAGCGAAAGGCCGAAAAGAATGTTTCCACTGGCAGCTTTTTGCAGAAACGAATCGCCGAATTGCAATCGCAAATCCGCAGCGGCGAAGAACGGTTGATCGAATACGCCAAGAGCAAGGAAATTCTTTCGCTCGACGCCAGCCAGAACACCGTGGTCGAGCGGTTGATCGGACTCAACAAACAATTGCTGGAATCGGAAAATGAACGCAAGCTGGCCGAAACCGCTTATCAAGCTGCGCTGGCTCCGGGAGCCGCCAGCGCGTTGGCCGAAGAAAACATTTCCAAACAACTCACGGATTCCAAAACCCGGCTAGGGGAATTGTGGCAAAAACGTGCGCAACTGTTGGTCGAAAACACGGAAGAGTGGCCGGAGGTCAAGGAAATCACCCAGCAGATCAAGACGCTGGAAAAAGACATCGAACAGGCGCGCGACCGTTCGACCAATGTGTTGTTGACCAATCTGGGCACGCGGTATCGGCAAACGCTGGCGCGCGAACAAGCACTGCGCGCGGATTTCAACAAACAGCGCAGCGAAACGCTGGCGCAAAACGAAGCGGCGGTCAATTACCGCATCATCCAGCAAGAGATCGAAACCAACAAAAATCTGCTCAACGGATTGTTGCAAAGTTACCGCGAAAACGCCGTGGTGCTGGCCGGGGTGTACAACAACGTGCGCATCATTGATTACGCCGTCGCTCCCGACAAACCGACCGGCCCCAAACGGTTGCAAGGCGTGGCGCTGGCGCTGATTTTGTCGTTACCGACCGGCATCGGGTTGGCATTATTGATGGAACACGTCAACGACACGGTTCGCTCGGTTGACGACGTAGAAAAGAAACTGCATCTGGCTGCGCTGGCGGCCATCCCGATTGCTAAAACGTCGCGGTTTGCCAACGGACGCGCGGAACTGTTGATTGGAGCAAATCCCAACCAACAAATCGCCGAAGCTTACAGGCAGTTGCGAACCGCCGTCCTGCTTTCGACTCCGGGACGCGCGCCGAAAACATTGCTCGTCAGTTCCTGTGTGCCCGCCGAAGGCAAAACGACTTCCTCCATCAATCTGGCGATCAGTCTGGCGCAAACCAACGCCAGAGTGTTGTTGATTGACGCCGATTTGCGTCGTCCGCGATTGCGAACAGTGTTTGGGCTGAATGGCAAACAGGGGTTGAGCACGTATTTGTCCCGAACCATGTCCGAGCCGGAATTGCTGGAAATGATCCAGCCATACGGCACAAGCAATTTGCATGTGTTGACCGCCGGGCCGGTTCCGCCCAACCCGGCGGAGTTGCTGGGATCGGAGCAAATGCGACGCTTCATCAAAACCCTGGAGCCGCATTACGATTACATCGTGATTGATTCCGCGCCGGTCGCTTCCTTCACCGACGGCGTGCTGGTGTCTTCGATGGTGGACGGCGTGTTGATGGTCGTTCGTTGCGGCAAAACTCCGCGCGAAGCGTTGAACCGTTCCCGGCAAATGCTGCTGGCCGGAGGAGCCAACATTCTGGGCGCAATTCTGAATCAGGTCGAAATGCGTCCGACCAATTATTATCAGGGGTATTACGCGCAAGTGGTTGGCGAACCTATTGCGGGCGCCGGTAACTTCGTCCCGGATTCCAACGGAGACATTGTTGCAGAAGCGATTCTGGCTCAACCCGTTGACGCGCAGGTGCTGTCTGCCGACGAACCTGATCTGAACACCAATTCCCATTCAGAAACGGTTTCTCCGCAATCGAAACGGCAGAAACGTCGCCGAAAATAAACCTCCCAATAAACCGAAGACACAACTGTGAATACTTACATTCTCCTCTTTTGTTTGTCGCTTGTATTTTCACTGGTGTTGACGCCCGTCGTTCGTTACGTGTGCGAACGGTACGGTTGGCTGGATGTGCCGCGCGATCAACGACGCGTGCATCGCCGAGCCACGCCGCGGCTCGGTGGCGTCGCCGTCGTCGCGGCGGTGTTGCTGGCGCTGGCGATGTTGCAATTCGTGGACAATCAGGTGACGTGGTCGCTGTGGGCGGAACGTTCCAAGCTGTTTGTCGCGCTGGCTCCGGCGGTGTTGGTGTTTTTGGTAGGCGTGTATGACGACCTGCACGGCGTCAGTCCGCGCGTCAAATTCGCGGCACAAGGTTTGGCTGCTTCGTTGTTTTTTGCGCTTGGCGGACGAATTGAAATCCTGTCGTTGTCGTTTGCGGGCGCGGTCAAATTGCCGCTGGTGATCAGTTTTGT
>JAEUQP010000093.1 GCA_016789645.1 Acidobacteriota bacterium
GCGCGTTCGTTCCGCCATGGTTGGCAGCAACGGAATGCCTTGCCCAAGCAAGACTGGCACAATGGCGACTTCGACCGTGTCCACCAATTTGGCTTCCAGCAGGTGGCGGAACAATTCACCGCCGCCGAACAGCCAGATGTCTTTGCCGTTCTCGGCTTTCAGTGCGGCGACCGTGTTGGCGGCATCGTGGGCGACAATCGTCACGTCGGGGAACTGTTCGGCGCGCAGCGTGCGCGAAAACACGTACGTTCGCATCCGAGGCAGACCGCCGTCTTGTTCCATGCTCATCGTGATTTCAAAGGTTCGCCTGCCCATCAGCAAAATGTCGAACTCGCTGAAAAGGGCGCTGAAATCTATGGTCGGATCCGGGATGATCCAATCGAATTCGCCGTTTGGCCCGGCGATATACGCGTCCAGGCTTGCGGCCACGCAATAACGCACTCGTCGCATAATGGTCTCCTGTGAAAAGTGAAATTTACTGACGGCGGCAAAATACGCGACGTGCCGGACACCTTGTGTCATATTTGTTCGGGGTTGCGCATTGCTTCCAGTTTGCGGGAAGCGATGCGTTCCAGAAGGGAGATTTTATGCGAGCGGATCGGCTGATTTCGATTTTGCTGTTGTTACAGATTCATCGGTGTTTGACGGCGAACGAATTGGCGAAGCGGCTGGACGTTTCCGAACGAACGATTCACCGCGACATGGACGCGCTCAGTTCCGTTGGCGTTCCGGTGGTTGCCGATCGAGGCGCGGGCGGCGGTTGGCGCTTGGTCGGCGATTACCGAACCAAGTTGACCGGTTTGAACGATGCCGAAGTCCAATCGTTGTTTTTGCACGTGCCGCCGCAATTGCTGGCCGATCTGGGGTTGGAAAAAACGTCGGAAGCCGCGCTGACCAAATTGTTGGCCGAAGTTCCCGGCGCGGCTCGGCGCGATGCGGAATTTGCGCGGCAACGAATTTACGTGGATGTCAGCGGTTGGCATCGCGCCGAAGAAGCCGTGCCGATGTTGCCCGTCTTGCAGCAAGCCGTCTGGCAGGATCGCAAGCTGCAAATTTCGTATCAGCGCGATCCCGATTGCGAAGCGTTTGACCGTGTGGTGAATCCGCTGGGATTGGTGGCCAAAGGCAGTGTTTGGTATTTGATTGCCGCTGTCGAAAACGAACCGCGCACCTATCGCGTTTCGCGCGTGCTGGCAGCGACCTTGCTCGATGAGCCAGCGCAACGCCTGGCCGATTTCGATCTGGCTGCGCACTGGCAACAATCCGCGCAACTGTTCAAAACCCAGTTGCCGCGCTACGACGCGACGTTGCGCGTTCGCCAGGAAGCCTTGCGCCGGTTGTATTACGCCGTTCGGTTTGCTCGCGTCGAAGAAACCGGCGAACCGGACGCCGACGGTTGGGTGATGGTGAAGATGCGGTTTCAGTTCGAAGACGAAGCCGCCGAATTTGCGCTGAGTTTCGGTAATCAAATTGAAGTCGTAGAACCGCTGGCGTTGCGGGAAAAAGTGATTCGGCTGGCGGAACGCGTCATTGAATTTTATGCGCGGCTGAAGAATTCGGATCATCGCAGAGCAACCGTGTAAGAAGTCATGAGGCCAGCGGATGGACAACAGGAAAAACATACAAGGCACGGAGAACGTTGAGGCGACGCAGGGATCGTTGAAACCCTCTGCGATGCTTCGCGTTTCTGCGGTGAAATCTTCTTTGTAGGAAAAACCATGATGGCAAGAAAACTAATTTCGGCTGGTTTGTTTTTGATGTTGGCGTTGCTGATTACCTCGCCAAATCACTCCGCGGGCTCACTGTCTTCGCAACGACCGAACGTGTTGTTGATCGTCGCCGACGATTTGCGAAACGAACTCGGTTGTTACGGCAGTTCTGTGGCCAAGACTCCGAATCTGGATCGGCTGGCCAAACGCGGGATGCGCTTTGATGCAGCCTATTGCCAGTACCCGGTCTGCAATCCCAGCCGGACTTCGCTGCTGACCGGCTTGCGTCCGGACACGACGCGCATCACGGACAACAACACCAATTTCCGCACGACGATGCCGGATGTCGTCACGCTGCCGCAGGTCTTTCGCCAAAACGGATACCACACCACCAGCTTCGGCAAAATCTTTCATCGCGGATTGACGATGGAAGATTTGCGCACCGATATGGACGACAAAGCTTCGTGGGATGAAGTGCGTTACTTTCAAACCACGCCGCTCGGTTTCAAAGGCGAAGGCCGCAATCTGACCGACGGCAAACTGGCTTGGTGCAATTGGCGCGCAGCCGAAGGCGCGGACGAAGATCAGCCCGATGGCCAAATCGCCCGCGAAGCCATCAACGTGTTGGAACAGCGCGCCAAAGACAAACAACCGTTTTTCCTCGCCGTCGGATTGCACAAACCGCACGATCCCTTCATCGCGCCGAAAAAGTATTTTGATTTGTACCCGCTGGAAAGTTTGAAGCTCTGGCAAGCGCCGAAAGAGCCGTTGGCTGATCCTGCCGCAGCCTTGCCCGGCGGCGCATTTCGCGAAGCCTTCGGCAAATTCACGGACAGAGAACGGCTGGAATTTATGCGCGCGTATCTGGCCGGAGTTTCGTTCACTGACGCACAAGCTGGAAAGATCATTGATGCGCTCGACCGGCTGAAGCTGACGGAAAACACGATCATCGTTTTCCTGGGCGATCACGGCTATCACCTGGGCGAACGCGGTTGGTGGAACAAAAGCACGCTGTTTGAATTGTCCGCACGCGCGCCATTGCTGGTGTACGCGCCGAAGATGAAAGCCAAGGGCAAGGCGACCGCGCGGCTGACCGAATTCATTGACCTTTACCCGACGCTGGTTGAACTGACCGGCCTGAAAGCGCCGCACAAACTGGAAGGCCGCAGCTTCGCGCCGCTGCTCGACAATCCGCGATTGAAGTGGAAAGAAGCGGCTTATACGCAAGTGACGCGCGGCAGATTTGCGGGGTATTCCGTCCGCACCGAACGCTGGCGGTACACCGAATGGGACGAAGGGCGCCAAGGCGCGGAACTGTACGATCATCAAACCGACCCGCACGAATACCGCAATCTCATCAACGAGCCGAAACACAAAGCGACGGTTGAACAGTTGAAAGCTCTGTTGAAAAAGAAGAGTTGAGTACGTTCGTAGTTCCGCCTTCAGGCGGTCAGCGGCACAGCCGCGCTACGGCTCGTAAACGAGGTAATCGCCGCCTGAAGGCGGAACTACAAACGCGACAGCCTCAGTTTGGGCTGAAAAGCTTTAGATAATTTTCCGCTGTCGAGGGCGAAGTCCGAGCCAATTCCAGATTCTCTTCGACGTGTTCCGTCCGGCTCATTCCCACCAACGCCGTGGTCACGCCCGGTGTCGAACGCACGAACTGAAGCGCGCGTTGAGCGTCGGTTCGCAAACCGGGAAAGGCTTCGTCCACTATCGGCGGCAACCCCGCCGATAGTTTCGATTGCAAAATCGAACCGCTGGCCATCACCGTCACACCGAATTCTGCTGCCGCTTCCAGCAACGTCGCTTTTTTGCCGTTCACGGTTTGGTTTTCGTTGGTGAAGGCTTCTGTCATCGCCAGATTCACGGGCAACTGCACGACTTTGAAATGATGATCTTCGCCGCCGACCGCGCGCGCGGTTTGCACGATGCGCTCCAGCGATAAAAATTCCCGGCTGCCAGACGGCACGCGATACCCGTTCCAGGTGGCCGTGCCGTACATCGCGATCTTGCCCGATGCCGCTGCCGATTCCAGAAACTCAAACGCCGCCGCCAGCCGCCGGTAAAACTCTTCCTGCGAAACTTCGGCCAACTGCGATTCCGGGTTGTGCAGGTAATACACGTCCACGCCGTCCAGCCGCAGATTGCGCAGACTCTGATCGAGTTGATGCGCCAGATAACCGGGCGTCATGCAATGGCTGCCTTGCACGAAATCTTCCAGCCGGCAGACGCCGGTTTTGACAAAGGTTTCATCCAGATAAGCCATCATTTCCTGGCGGCTGCGCGGCATGGCGCCGTCAAAGGGAAGAAAGCCGCCTTTGG
>JAEUQP010000100.1 GCA_016789645.1 Acidobacteriota bacterium
GACATTCAGCCGCGTACTGACGCTTTGAGCGGCGGCGCGTTCGCGCTCTGCGTTGACCAAACCGCGAACCGCGTAACGCGGCAACGCGGGCAAGCTGATGTTTTCGCGAATCGTGTTTTCGACGATCAATCCGGTTTGGCGACGATCTTCAGGAACCAGGTAAATGCCGTGACGAATGGCGTCGCGCGACGATTCAATTTTCACTTCGTGTCCGTCAACCCGTATGTTGCCGCTCAGCCGAGCATCCACGCCAAAAATCGCTTGCGCCATTTCCGAACGTCCCGCGCCAACCAATCCAGCAAACCCCAGAATCTCGCCTTTGCCCAACGCGAAGGAAATTTTTCGTCCCGGGTAGCGAATTGTTTCCAGATCGCGAACTTCAAAAAAACCACTTTCCGCGGTGTGTTGCGGCGACACGTAGCTGTGATGCAATTCGCGCCCGACCATCAATTGCACCATGCGGTCGTGCGTGATTTCTTCGCGGTTCAAAGTTCCTGCATTGCGCCCGTCGCGGAGCACGACGGCTCGGTCAGCAATTTGGGCGACTTCACCCAGCCGGTGCGAAATGTAAATCACACTGACGCCGTGAGCGCGCAAATCCTTGACGACTGCCAGCAATCGTTCCGTTTCCGTCAACGTCAAGCTGGACGTCGGTTCATCCATAATCAACAGCCGCGCATCGAGCGAAAGAGCTTTGGCAATTTCCACCAATTGCTGTTGCGCGATAGACAGCCGATTTAGCGGAACGTCAGGCGAAACGTCCAGCCCCAAACGGCGCAAATGAATGACCGTGTCGGCATTCATCTTTTTCCGATCAATCAACCGAAACGGTTTCAGCGCACCGCCGAGCACTGGTTCGCGCCCCAAAAACACATTCGCCGCGACGTCCAGATTGTCCAGCACGTTCAATTCCTGATGAATGAACCCAATCCCCAACCCGATGGAATCGTTAACCGAATGAATCGTCTCTGGCGAACCGTCAACCCAAATGGTTCCGGAATCTGGCTGGTGCAATCCACCCAGGATTTTCATGAGCGTGGATTTGCCCGCGCCGTTTTCGCCCAGCAAGGCGACGACTTCGCCCGCATTGATGTGAAAATCAACTGCGTCGAGCGCCACAACGCCGGGAAAGCGTTTGCCGATGCCGCGCATTTCAAGCAGTGGGTGAGCGTTCATCAAAATTTTATGTTGTAGACCTTGATCTTGCTGTTAAGCGTGGTGTTGTTCATGCCCAGCAGTTTGGCGGCGCGGCTTTGATGGCCGCCGGTTACTTCCAGCGCACGCCGAATCAACTCGATTTCAAAGCGCGAAACTTCGTCGTAAAACGAAATTCCCTGACTGACATCCAGCAAGGCTCCAGAATCCAGCGGACCGGAATTCGCGCCCGCTCTGGCATTTGGATTGACGATTTCTTCGCGCAAACATTCCTGCGTCAGTTCGTTGCTGCGCGCAATAATCACCGCACGTTCGACAGTGCTTTCCAGTTCGCGCACGTTTCCCGGCCAGGAGTAATTTTCCAGCATCTTCAAGACCTCCGGCGACAATTGCTCGGAGATTGAACGTCCGTTTTCTTCGTTGTACTTGCGAATAAAGTGCTGCGCCAGCGGCAAAATGTCTTCCTTGCGATTGCGAAGCGGCGGCAGATGTATGTTGATGACGTTGAGCCGGTAAAACAAATCTTCGCGGAAATCGCCTGACTTCACAGCGCGCTGCAAATCGGTGTTGGTGGCGGCAATGATGCGAACATCCACGCGGCGCGGTTGCGTGTCGCCAAGCGGCGTGAATTCGCGCTCCTGAATCACACGCAACAGCCGAGCCTGCGTTTCCGGCGGAATGGTGCTGATTTCGTCCAGAAAGATCGAACCGCCGTCGGCGGCGTCGAACAATCCTTTTTTGGCAGCGACGGCTCCGGTGAACGCGCCTTTGGTGTGGCCGAACAATTCCGATTCCAACAATTCCGATGGAATGTTGCTGCAATTGACGGCGACGAATTGACCAGATTCGGCGCGCGGACTGGAAAAATGAATCGTGCGCGCCACGACTTCTTTCCCGGTTCCCGATTCGCCCGTCACCAACACCGTCGAACGCGCCGGAGCGACTTGTTCAATCAGATCGTACACTTCGCGCATGGCGGCGGAGGTGCCGACGATGCGACTGCGATCACCACTGGCTTTCAACGTCCGACGCAACACGCGCCGCTCTTCGTCGCCTCGACGACGATTGACGGCAGCGGCGACCGTTTTCAGAATTTGTTCGTTTTCAAATGGTTTGCGAATGCAGTTGAATGCGCCCAACTGCCAGGCGGCGATTGCGGTGTCAAAAGTGGCATACGCCGTAATCATAATCACGACGGTTTCACGGTCGAGCTTCAGCAACTCTTCCAGCGTCCGCAATCCGCCAATGCCCGGCATCGAAACATCCAGTAACACAGCGTCGTACGCTCGTTCGCCGAATCGCGCCAGCCCTTCTTCACCGGTTTTCGCCAAATCCACGCGATAACCGTCTTGCGACAAGAGGCTTTCCAGCACATCGCGCATGACTTCTTCGTCGTCTACTACCAGTACATTCCCTTTTTTTGCCATAACGTTGAAACTTGAATCGGTTTGAGTGCCCGCGAATTATCGGCCATCAACTGCGTTGAAACAAGTTTCCGATTTCTCATCCCTTCAGCAATTGGCGCTTGAATTCAAAATAGAGAAACCGCAAAAAGCGCAAAGGACACAAAGCGTTTTGTTCCTTTTGCGTTTTTTGCGGTCCCTGGGTTTTGCTCTTGGCAGACGAATCGTTTCGCCGCTACGCCCACCAAGCACGTGTTTGCATTTTAGCCGTGGCTACTGCTGGCCGCTGCCGGCTTTGGCTTGGGATTCGCCAGCGCCTTTCACGTATTTTTCGAACCACGTGATCATTTCCCACAACGTATGTTCGGTGGATTCGCGCGCCGCGTATCCGTGCGATTCGTGCGGCAAGGTCACATACCGGACATTGCCACCATTGCCTTTCAGCGCCTGGAACATGCGGTCGGATTGAATCGGGTGCGTTCCGGTGTTGTTGTCGGCTTCGCCATGAATCAGCAGGATCGGTTCCTTGATCTTGTGAGCATTCATAAACGGCGAAACTTTCAAATACATCTCTGGCGCTTCCCAGTAAGTGCGACGTTCGCTTTGGAACCCGAACGGCGTCAACGTGCGGTTGTACGCGCCGCTGCGGGCGATTCCGGCTTTGAAAATGTCAGAATGCGCCAACAGATTCCCTGTCATAAACGCGCCGTAACTGTGGCCTCCAACGCCGACTCGGTTGCGGTCGGTGACGCCCATTTCTACGGCTTTATCAACTGCGGCCTGCGCGCTGGCTACAACCTGTTCGATGTAGGTGTTGTTCATCGTCTCCGGGTCGCCGACGACTGGCATCGAAGCGTCGTCCAAAATCGCGTACCCCATCAGCAGGAAAAACAGGTGCGATGTTCCGCTGATTGTCGTGAAGCGATTGGTCGAACCGCTGATTTGGCCTGCGGTGTCGGCATCGCCGAATTCGCGCGGATACGCCCAAATGACGGTCGGCAATCGAGTGCCTTCCTTGTAATCCGGCGGCAAATACAGTGTGAAAGACAGGTCAACCCCGTCTTTGCGTTTGTACCGAACCAACTGTTTTTTGATGCTGCGCAATTGGGGTGTCGGATCGGGGAAATTCGTCAACGCAACTTTGTCATTGCTGCTGGCCGTACGAATGAAATAGTTCGGCGGAGAAGTTTGCGTTTCGTGTCGTGTGATGAACTTCGATCCATCGTCGCTGAGCAATTGCGTCACGCTTTCGTAACTGTTCGCATCGCAGCGGAACAGCCGTTCAGCTTTGAGCGTCGTCAGGTTGAAACGATCCAGGAACGGTCGGTCGCCTTGCGGCGAAGCTCCCTGCCCGGTCAGGAAAATGTTGTCGCCATTTTGCAGCAAGACAGCTTGTCCGTTGGGCAATCGCTTCATTTCCGGCTGACCGGGATTGTTGTACCGATCCTGAATTGAAAGATTCCAGATCAGTTTTGGCGCTTGCGATGGATTGTCGGCGTTCATCATAAACGTGCGACTGCGGCGCGTATTGCGGTCCATGTCGCGCACCATCACCAAGCCGTTTTTCTCGCCCCAGGTCAGCCCGGCAAAGCGATGTTCGGTTTTGGTCAGTTCCACCGGCTGGCCAGTAAACGGAGCTTTCAGCATCTTCACCACGTCGCGCGGCGAAGCCTTCTTTTTGGTGTCACCGCCGTCCAGGGCTTCGACCCAAACCAGCGTTGCCGGTTCGGTCGGACGCCAACCATAACTGCGCGGTCCGGTCGGAACGCCTTCAATCGGCACTTGATCCTGCAACGGCAGGCTGGCGAACTTGTGAACCAGTTTGCCGCTCCGATCCCAAACTTCGACTTCGCGTGGGAACGAACCGGCGGTCAGTGTGTATGAAAAAGGTTTGTGGTTACTGACCACCAGCAAATGGTTGCCATCCGGCGCAATGTCTACGCCCGCGTAAATCGCCGCTTTGCCAATCGGCGAAGCTTTGCCGGTGGCTGCGTTCACCATTGCCAGTTGCGACGTGGCGTAATACTCAAACAGTTTTTCGTCGTGCGGATTCTTCAGCAAATCCTGAAAAGTCATGGCCGGAGTCGCTTTGCCGAAATTTTCCTGCACGGTTGGACCAATCGGCACAGTCGGCGCAGTCGGCGCCGTTCCGCGACCGGCAGGAATGGTTTGCACCAGCAAGGTTTTGCTGTCCGGCATCCACTGCAACGATTCGCCATAGGCCGCGTTGAGCTTCGTTCCCGGCAATTTTCGCAATTTGCCCGTTGCAGCATCGCCAATCCACAACTCGCTGCCGCCATCGGCAATGCTGGTGACGGCAAATTGTTTTCCGTCCGGCGACCACGACACGCTGCCAAATTTGACTCCCGCAGGCGTGGCGATTTTGGTTTCCTTGCCGTCGGGAATCGTTTTCAGCGTCAGGCCAGTGATGCGTCCAGCCATGTGCATGGCATTGGTTTTCGGATTGATGCGAAGCCCTGCCAATCGCAGCATTGGCTCGGACAACTCAGCGATGGATGGATACCGCATGGTTTGCAGCAAGAGCATCCGGTCGCGCATCGGGCTGACCGAAACGCCGGGCGATGCAGGAGCATCCAGCACATCCAGGACGGCTTTGGGCGGTTTTTGATACGGCGTTTGTGCCGAAGCCTGAAAGCCTGACAGCAACAAAACAAAGCTCAACAGGTAAAACGCGAATTTACGCGTGGCGCTGTTCATGACGAAACCTCCTCTGATTGGCAGTTGAATTGACAGAAAGGATTTGCAGGAAGAACTGCCTGCATCAGCCAATACGGCGCAAAGACGAATCGGGTTACGAAAGCCTCAGACATTTCAACAAGCAGAAGCTTTCAGGGCACATTTAAGCGGCACTCTGAAAACTATTCTTCAAGGTTTTTTCGCGGGGGTAGCGGGTGTCGCAGGCTTAGCCGGTTTCACATCGAAACTGATCACGCCGCTGACCTGAACCGGCTGGCCGTCCAGCAACGCCGGTTCAAACTTCCACGCGCGAGCCGCCAGAATCGCCGCGCTGTTCAAATCTGATCGGCCATCAATGATGTGCGAAAACACGACTTTGCCTTCGGTCGAAATCAAAACCTCGACTTTAACCTTTCCCGGCGTCGCATTGTCTCTTCCCGCAGCGCTGCCCGGCTCAACAGGTTTGCCCGGGCGAAGGGCCGGGAAAATAGCCTGGACTCGTCGAACGGGTTTTCCGCCTTCGATGAGTTTCAGCATTTCGTCTGTGTGTCGTTCCTGTTCTTCTTTGGTTGGTGCGAATTCGGAAATGCGAACGGTCGGAAAGTTGAAATCGGCCATATCCTTGTCCGGATAAGCGGGTTTGGCCATCGTCTGAGCCATTCGCAAATCATCGAGTGATTTTTGCCAACTGCTTTTTGCCATCGTTTCATCCGTGGCTGCCAGTGCCGCTTCGGCGTGCAGCAAATTGCGAATGTTATAAGCGTCGGCGAAATTAGAGCGCAGACTCAGCGCGCGCGTGGCGTATTCGATGCCATTAGAAATGATATCCGCCACATCCTGCTGCGTGCTTTCGGGCAGGTTGTTGGTGACTTTGCCGTTTTTGATTTCGATGTATTTGGCAACCAGGTCGTGAGCCTCGCGCCAACAAGTCATCGCCGCCCGATGGTAGCTGTAGGCTTTGACCGAATCTTTCTGCCCGGACAAACCAGCGCGTTTCAAAAAGTAATCACGAGCCACAGCCTGACTATCCAAGCGAAATGCCGTTTCCGCCGCCAGTCCCAGAGCTTCGTCGTTGTCCGGTTCCTGTTTCAGCGCCGCCTCGAATTTTGCCATCGCCAGTTTGAACCGTGCGGTGCGATACAGCGCCTTGCCCTGAGCAACCAGTTCCGACGCGGGCAAATCCGACTTTTCCTGTTCCACTTTCGGAGCCGCAGGTGGATTGGCGGCAGATGTTTGCGCAACAATCTGGCCTTGAAAGCCAACAAGAATCATTCCAAGCGCCAGCAGAATCGTTTTCATAAATACCATCCTCAGCAGTTTTCCGACTTCCATTATTGCTTCAAACTCTGACTAACTTGCTTTTGATACGCACGGGCTTTTGCCTTGACCGCTTCTTCGTTGAGCGTCAGCAATCGGCGATTTCGCATCAACACCCGACCATTGACGATCGTGTCCGAAACATCCGAAGCCTTTGTCGCATACACCAGATGTGAAAGCGGGTTGTAGATCGGCGTCAAATGCGCCGCGTTCAAATCCACCAAAATCACATCCGCGCGTTTGCCCGCTTCCAACGAACCGATTTCCTGTTCCAGATGCAACGCGCGCGCTCCGCCGATGGTCGCCATTGCCAACGCTTCCTGAGCCGGAACCGCTGTTGGATCGCCGGAAATCAGTTTGTGCAACTTGGCCGCCGAATCCATTTCCTCCCACAAACTCAAGTCGTGATTTGACGCGGCGCCATCCGTGCCCAATCCCAGCCGTAATCCGGCCTTGAGCATCGCCGGAACCGGCGCCGTTCCCGAAGCCAGCTTCATATTCGATTGCGGGCAATGAGCGATGCCGACTTCGCGGCGTTTCAAGATGGCGATTTCTTCGTCGTTGACGTGAACGACGTGCGCCGCCAACAAACGCGGTGAAAGAAAGTTGATCCGTTCCAGATACATTGCCGGGCGCGAGTTGTAGGTTTTGGCCATGAACTCCGTTTCGGTCGGCGCTTCGGCCAGATGCGTCAGAATCGGCGCGTCGAGCCGTTCGGCCAGCGCACGCACTTCATTCAGATGTTCCGTGCTGACCGTGTATGGCGCGTGCGGCGCAATGGCGGCAGTAATCAGCGAATCGCTTTTCCACCGCTTCAGAAAGCGTTCGGTGTAAGCCATCGCCTCGGCCCAGGTTTTGTTGTCGGCGACCGGAAAATCAATCACCGTTTCGCCCAGCACGCCGCGCACCCCGGCGCGCTTGGTTTCTTCGGCAATGGCGTCTTCAAAGTAATACATATCGGCATAGGTCGTAATGCCGCCTCGAATCATTTCCGCCAAGCCAAGTTGCGTTCCGGCAACAACGAATTCGCGCGTGACGTTTTTGGCCTCAGCGGGAAAGATGTATTTCGTCAGCCAGTCCTGCAAATTCAAATCGTCGGCAATGCCGCGAAACAGCACCATCGGAATGTGCGTGTGCGCATTGACCAAGCCGGGCAACACAAGTTTGCCGCGCGCGTCTATGGTTTGTCGTGCCTGATAGCCTTTGGCTCTCAATTGGGCAGCATCCCCGACCGCGATAATCCGTTCGCCGCGAATGGCGACAAAACCGTTGTCGAAAACTCGCCGCTCGCCGTCCATCGTCACCACCGTGCCGCCCATAATCAACAGATCAATTGACGTTGCTGACGTCACAACGCGTCTCTGGCCTGACAAAACCAACATCGCCACGATCAAGCCAACTATGCTGAATAACTTCTTCATCAACTGCTCCGGACAAATAAATCGAAGCAAAGACCTTGAAACATGATGAACAGGATGTTTTTCAGGATAATCAGGATTCAGATTTGGCTGAGTTACTTCAGAAATTGCTGGTCTTGTAAATCCTGCTAAAAATCTTGTTCATCCTGTCGTGAAAACAATTTCTCAATGTCGTTTGCTCTTATTTAACGCAAATGAAGGACACTTTGAACAATCTTTCCGGCTTTCTTTTCGACTCGCCGCCAGGAACTGTTGTCGTTCAGTGAAATCCAGCGTCGCTCTTCCGACCGGTAATGCCAATCCTTGTCCGATTGATAAAAGACCTGCAAGCCGCGCCCTTCGATGATGTTCAGGATTTCATTGTCGTGGTAATTCGCTTCGTCAAAATCCGTCACCGCGCGTTGTCCCATTTCGGAATACACTTCGTGCAATTCCAGCAGCAGGCTGTTCACCTCGGAATCCAGCGGCGTGGCGTTCAACCCGACGCGATGCGCTTCCTTGATCGTGATCGGATAGGAATGCCACGGATAATCGGAATTCAAAATCCGGCTGATGCGTTCGGCTTTTTTCTTGTCTTTCATGTGGTAAGACAAAATTTCGTTGCACAGCCGGATCGAAAGCGAACTGCTGCGATCCACCGCGCCAATCACCAAAGGATGAATGTGATTGAAAATCGAAGCATACGGATTGGCGCCTTCGTCTTTTGATTCCCTGCGCCAGAGATTGATGATGCGCGTCAATTCGTCCAGGCTGACGCTGACGCGGTTGTTGTTCAAATCAATCGGCGACAGATCGTGCGTCAGCGAGGTGTCCACTGCGGACAAATACGCCAGCGGCCCCATCTGAATTTCATCGGCTCCGAGCGCGATCATCGTCGCCGCCGACACGCAATTGAGCGGAACCAACGCCGTCACGCGTTCGCAGTATTGCCGCAGCAAATGCACGATTCGCAGCGAAGCCGTTCCCGTTCCACCATCGGATTTGATGAACAGGCTCAGGTCTTTTTGCTTCCCCAGATGGCGCAGCAAGGCATAAAACGTAACCACATCATCCTGGCACACCGAGCCATTCGGAGCATCCCAATAGGCGATGACCGTCGTGCCCAGACGCTTTTCCAGCGTGGCGATGATTTTTTGGGTTTCGGTATAAAGAATCGGAGGTTTGTTGATTTTTGGTTTTGCTTTCATTGTTCGTAACGCGAACGTGACAAAGTTTAATTGCGCGTAAAAATAAAGATGATTGTTCCTTCTGCCCTGGCCGGTTTCCCGCCCGATATGGCTGGTTTGAACATCCATTTGCTGGCGGCAATTTCCGCCGAACGTCTGAACAAAGCAGGGCCGCTGATCGCTTTCGCTTGCAGAACATTTCCCTGTTCGGAAACCAACACTCGAACCTGAACTTCCCCGGTGACGGTGATTTGTCTGGCCGTGATCGGATACTCCGGCGTGACTTTGGTGACGACTTCGCCCAACGCGGCATAAGCTGGTCTTCCCCCAATGCCACCTGCAGGCGCTCGTGGCGGTTCAATCTCCACCGGTGTTGGCAACGGCGTCACAGCCGCAATCGGCGCAGAGCGCACATAAGCAGAAACTATCGGCAGCGCTTTTTTGGACGGCAGATTGGGCAATGCCACAGGCCTGGGTTTGGGCTTCAAGGGCTTCGTCAGCAAGCTGGGCAAATCGCTCAACCGTTTGGCCGTATAAAACTCACCTTTGTGTTCAACGACGGCAAAATAAAGCTGCGGCTTTTGCCCAACGCCGAGTTTCGAGGATCCGACCCAAACATTGATAAACACCTTGCGATCGTTTGGCATGATCGCCACAGCTTCGACACAAGCCGGTATGTCGCGCTCTCGATCTGTTGAATTTCCTGTTTGCTCGCCACAATCCGTCAGTTGCCAGGTGACGCCCGATTGAGTTCCTACCAATTGGCTCAACCATGAAGCAAAAGAACGATCCGGCAATTGAGCGTCCAACTGCGAAGCCGGAACTTGTCGAACCGCAGCCACAGCCTGCTTTTCCAAGGACAGATACGCTCGATCCTGAACTGTCCACAATAGCGTCATCCCAAAAACAAATTCCAAAGTGGTCATGCTCATGCACCTCCGGAGACAAAACCATGGTTACTTTTTCTGGGGGACTACAGCGAAAGTCAGAGGAAACTTTTGTCGAATGCTTCGGGCAACAATTGGCTGATCGTATGAGTTTCGATCTTGCCGTTCAAATCGGACATGACGACTTCGACCTGAGCGCCACAGAGTTCTGAAATCACCTGGCGGCAGGCCCCGCACGGCGGAACCGGCGCTTTGGCATCAGCGATCACGGCAATGCGGGTGAATTCTCTGGCGCCTTCGGAAATCGCTTTGCCCAACGCCACACGCTCGGCACACATCGTCAGCCCATAACTGGCATTTTCGACGTTGCACCCAGTGAAAACTCGTCCGTCGCTGCATTCGACTGCCGCGCCAACTCTGAACATTGAATACGGCGAATACGAAAATTGACGCGCCTGGCTGGCCAGTTCAATCAACTCTTCTGCTGTTGTGCCGCTGTTGTTCACGAAGTTTTCACCAGTTCCTTTTCAAGCTGCGTACGAATTTTGCCGGAGATCAAATCAATGCCGACTTCATTGTACCCGCCTTCGGGAATTATCACATCGGCGTAGCGTTTGGATGGTTCGACGAATTGCTGGTGCATCGGGCGAACGGTTTCCAGATACTGTTTGATAACGGATTCAACCGTGCGACCTCGTTCGTTCACGTCGCGCTGCAATCGGCGAATGAATCGCAAATCGTCATTCGTGTCCACGAAGATTTTGATGTCCATCAGTTCGCGCAACGCAGCATCCACAAAGATCAGGATGCCTTCGATAATCATGATCGGCTTCGGCTGAACCGGAACCGTTTCGGATTTGCGCGAATGAATTGCAAAGTCATACACAGGCATCTTGATCGCTTCGCCCGCACGCAACGCTTTGACGTGATTGATGAACAGATCGTTATCCAGCGCGTCCGGATGATCGAAATTGATCTGATGCCGCAATTCGACCGGCATGTCGTCCAGGTTGCGGTAATAACTGTCCTGCTGAAAAAAGACGACGTGTTCGTCGCTGACATTTTCCAAAATGCGTCGAGCGACAGTCGTCTTGCCAGAACCAGTTCCGCCACAAATTCCAATAATCATCTTAACCGGGAACGCGGACATCCTGTCCGCTGTAATAAAAAGCGTGAAGCTTCCGATTCATGATTCGCCTGCTACATTCTGACGATAATTTTCGTCAGCAATTCGCAAAATTGGTTGCTGACTCGATGGCCCATCTCCATCACTTCGGAGTGGTTGATCGGAGCGTCTTCGATTCCTGCCGCCGCGTTGGTAATCAGTGAAATGCCCAGCGTTTTCATGCCCATCTGCCGGGCGACGATCGCTTCGGGCACGGTGGACATGCCGACCGCGTCTGCTCCAAGCAAACGCATCATGCGAATTTCCGCCGGAGTTTCGTAATTCGGCCCTTGCAGCGACATATAAATGCCTTCCGTCAATCGAACCCCTTGTTCCGCCGCAACCTCTTTGGCGATGCGCCGGTATTCGCGGGAATACACTTCGCTCATATCTGGGAATCGTTCACCGAGCCGATTGTCATGTTGGCCGCGCAAGGGGCTGAGCATCATCAGGTTGATGTGATCGCTGATGAGCATCAAATCGCCTGCTTTGAAACTGTGATTGACTCCGCCCGCGGCGTTGGTCAACGCCAGTTTTTTGACGCCCATTGCTCCGAAAGCGCGAATCGGCAAGGTCACTTCATCCAACGAATACCCTTCGTAATAATGAAAACGTCCCTGCATCACCGCGACGCTGATCGAAGTTTCTGGCAACGTGCCCACAACCAATCGTCCCGAATGCCCTTCGACTGTTGAGCGGGCAAAGTCAGGAATCTCTTCATAAGGAACGATGGCTTTGTCTTCCAAGGTTTCGGCAAACGCTCCCAACCCGGAGCCAAGCACCACTGCGACATCTACATCCGAGTTGATTCGGTCACGAATAAACCGCGCCGATGTCTGCGCGCGATCAAAAATCGAACTTGTCATTACACCTCTTTTCAAAAAAAGTTCAGAGTTCACGCTTCAGCGTGTGTGGCTTGCCGAAAACACGCTGAAG